>JBCCFC010000100.1:0-17694 GCA_039029935.1 Chloroflexota bacterium | reverse complement strand
GGAAAAACTACATGTACATTACTGATGGCAACACTACGTTCATGCCCGACGCAAGTGGTCCATAGATGTCCGGTCAGCTCGATTTCAAAGCCACTTGTGGCATGATCACCCCTCTTCAAGCCATGTTTGGCGAGGTCTTTTCCAATCGGATAGCTCTCGGCTACACCGTCACCGCTGGGCTGGCATCTGGTTCGTTTATTGCATACTTAAACACGGCCCAACAAACCTTTGAGCTACAATATGGCTTAGGCGCACTTTTCCCGCTGATATTTGCGGTGCTTGCGATTGCGTTGGGAACCGCTTCCTTTGTCAACGCAGGGCTTGTGATGCGCTATGGTATGAAACGATTATCCTATACCGCCATAATTAGCGTTGGTATTTGGTCTACACTCTTTTTCATCATTGCTTATACAGCGGGGGGAAGTCCACCGCTATGGATGTTTATGACCTATTTGATGATCAACTTATTTGGCATCGGCATCCTCTTTGGCAATCTCAATGCCCAGGCGATGGAACCGCTGGGACATATTGCGGGTGTTGGGGCAGCCGTGGTCGGGTCCGTCGCCACGTTGGTTTCCACTATATTGGGGGCAATCATCGGCCAGCTATATAACGATACGGTCTTGCCCCTTGTTGGTGGCTTTGCTGTCTTAAGTGCGCTGGGGTATGTAGTTATGCGTTGGGTAGATGCAGATACAGGCGAGACAACCGATGATTCGGCAAGAACCGTCTAGTCTTACGACGAGCCTGTGACCAAAGACCATACCTTGCTGGGACTCAACGGGATTTCCAATATCTCAACCCCTGTTTCACCATTCATAGCAGACAGTGCATCCTCAATTGCCTGCGCAAATAGTGGCCCCACTGGAATCGCACCAGCCTCACCAGCCCCCTTGATGCCGAGCGGATTGAGCGGCGATTCAGTCGTGATGTGGTCGATGGTCATGGTTGGTACGTCCAGCGATGTGGGCAGCAGATAGTCCATAAACGAGCCACTCAACAACTGCGCATTTTCATCATAGGCCAACTTTTCATAGAAAGCGTTGCCAATGCCTTGCGCTACGCCACCATGAATCTGCCCATCCAAAATCAGTGGATTGATGACCGTACCACAGTCATGCACAATGATATATTTTTGGATAGCCAAGTCCATTGTCTCCGGGTCAAGCTCGATAATCATGGCATGGACACCACTGGCAGTTGCGCCATATTTTGGTCCAAAGTAGTTGCTCGACTCCAGCCCCGGCTCTGTCCCTGGCTGCACAGCCCCACGCATCGGGTTGGCCTGTTGCGCCAGTTGCCCCAGCGAGATGGCACTCTCTGGCACGCCCTTTACCTGCACTTTGCCTTCACCCAGTTCTAGGTCTTCCTCTGCCGCTTCCAATAGATCACTCGCCAACTTGAGAATTTTACCGCGCACATCCTTGGCTGCTTCGTTAATGGCATTCCCGGCCACCACCGCACCACGACTGGCAAAGGTCCCTGCGCCCCAATGGAATTGATCCGTGTCACCCGTCACAACATCCACATCGGTCACACCCACACCTACTTGGTCGGCCACAATCTGCGCAAACACCGTGTAGTGACCCTGCCCCTGTGTGCCAATGCCCGTCGCCGCGCTCACCCGCCCATTGCTCTGCATCTGCACCCGCGCACCTTCATAGGGGCCGATACCCGTACCCTCCACATAGCAGACCACGCCCAAGCCAAGTAGCCGACCGTCTGCTATCGCTTGTGGCTTTGTCTCATTATAGAACTGCGCATAGTCAACTAACTCCAGTGCCTTGGTCAACGCTGGCTCATAGTTGCCACTGTCATAGGTCAATGGACCAAAATCCTGATAGATGATTTCGTTATTATAGGGGAATTGGTCGGGCTGGATGAAGTTGCGCCGGCGAATCTCGGCTTTGTCAATGCCCAATTCCTTGGCGGCAATATCGAGCAGTCGCTCCATCACAAAAACGCCATGTTGCCGGCCTGCACCACGATAGGGAGTGACAATGGTCTTGTTGGTGAAAACGGCGGTGAAGGTGCTGTGGTAATGCTTGATGTCGTAGCTGCCCAGCAACGTACACTGACTGTTGAGGGCAGTGGTTAGGCCATAAGGTGCATAGGCTCCAGAGTCATGGATAAAGCGGTCACGTACAGCAAGAATATGCCCATCGACATCTAAGGCCATCTCTGCATAGTGCAGTTGATCCCGTTCCTGCGTTGTCGCATAGAAATGTTCGGCACGGTCTTCAATCCACTTTATCGGTCGTTTGAGTCGCATAGAGAGCCAAGGAACCAGTACCTCTTCGGGATAGAACATCATAATTTTGGGACCAAAGCCACCACCAATAAAGGGCGCAACCACGCGCACTTGATTCTCGGAAAGACCCAGCACCGCAGATAGCCCGTTGCGTACAAACACGGGGGCTTGCGTTGTGTCCCAAATGGTCATGCGTTGTGCGCGATGATCCCATTCCGCCACGACACCCCGCGTTTCCATCGGTGCAGATGAGCCATGATCATAGTAAAACCGCCGCTTGATGACGGTATGTGCATTGGCCGCAATCTCATCAAACTTGTCGCCATTGCCCTTGGCCTGCACGACATGCGCATTGACATTGTTGAGTTGATTCGCCGCCAACATATCATTACGTGTCGTGTTATCCACCAACGCCACGTCATCATGCACAGCCGGACTATCAGGCTGAATCGCCATCTCCAAATCAGCCACTGCATCCAACAGAGCATAGTCCACCCACACCAGTTCCGCTGCATCCTCAGCAATGTATCGGCTCTCCGCTACCACCACTGCCACAGGCTCACCGACATGACGCACTTTATCCTTGGCAAGCGGCACTTGGGTGCGCTCGTTGAAGACCATGCCCTCAATTGGCGGCGGTGGAACCAATAACGGTCCGTGCTGCCAATAGTCACCCAAAGCTTCCGCTGTATAGATGGCAATCACGCCCTCTTTTGCTAGCGCATCCGAAGTGTCAATGCTGTTAATTTTTGCGTGGGCATGAGGGCTACGCACAAAGGCGATGTGTCCCATATTGGGGAGTTGCACATCATCAACAAAGAGGGCCTGTCCAGTGAGTAAACGCGGGTCTTCGTTACGTTTGATGCGTTGACCAAAAAACTGTGTGGCTGCCATGTGTCTCGTCCCTTTCTGTTAGCGCAGGCTGCGTGGTAAATTCAGCCCGATTGATGCGAGATATGAACGTAATTGAGTGATTGTATCTGGCTCGACCGCATTTCTGTCTGCTCTGGTACAATTGTATCAGTCGTTTGCATGCTCAACCTCCCTGTTACTTAAAAACCGAACTTATTAACGCAAACTACGTGGTAAATTCAACCCAAGGGACGACAAGTATGAACGTAATCGACTGATTAATGCTTGTGCTTCTGTCCGAGATGCGCGTTCTTCAGCTAATGCTTGCTCTAACTCTACAACTCGTCGTCCTGCTTGCTCTAGCTCTGCAACTCGTCGTTCAGCTTGTTGAGCGCGTTGTTGCTCACTATCAGCGCGTTGTTGCTCACTGTCAGCGCGTTGTCGCTCCCACTGTGTGCGTAATCGTTCAGCACGTACATGTGGCGAGATAAACCCCTGATAGACAGGATCATCAATTAACTCCACTGGCTCAGGTCGTTCATAGAGATGTTCAGGACGTAATCCGAAACCAGTCAAAACGGATGAGTAAATGGCACCATTGACTGGCTGAATGGGGACATAAATACCGTTTGCGTTGAGCCGATAAAAGGCTGTTTCGTTGGAACGACTACGCGGATTTTCATCTAACACAAAATATTCATGCACACCTGCTTGGGCATATTCTCTGCGCTTATGCACTGTGTCGCGTAGCACTTGGTTGCGATTTGAGTCTGATACAGATTCAATACACATGTCAAAAATACCCTGATAGGATTTATCTCGATCACCCAGTGGTACAGGATTTGTGTTGAGAACGACACCGATGTCTGGTGCGCGTAAAAGATAGCGATTTGGCGTCTGGAATCCAAAATTCATGTCTGGACCAATGAACCGTGCCATTGGATGGGCATACAAAAAATCACGCAGAATATCTAAAAACCATAAATACATCAAATATTTCACAAAGTCGGTCATGGGCGGCTTCTCCTCTAAAATGCCGTTGTTCCATTCATAGAAGCGTTCGGTTTGATCATAAACATGGGTCCAGTAATCTTCCAGCGAGACTCGGTATCCATCCAGTGAGAATCCACCCAAGTCTGCTCTTTGGACCAAGGTGGCAACATCCGTCCCGTTATTGCTTTTAGGAGATACACCATTGGTCGAACTCACATGAAAAAAACCATTTGTGGAATAACTATCGTTTATTGGGGATTCATTTTCAATGTTTTTTTCTTCTGTTTCTCGATAAATCGTTTTGGTCGATTGCATACTCAACCTCCTTCTTGGTTAAAAATCTGATAGGGATGATTGTTCATTTCCCAATCTTTCAACGATTGATAGAGTTGTGTTTGATAAAAGTATACCGTTTCGTATCCAGTTCGCAAAACCAATTCGAGCAAATCTGATTTGACCTCATTGGGTTGCTTGGAACCCCATACAGATCCATCTCCCAGCATGGCTTGAGATTGGTGACATCGATCAATCTCAAGCCATATAAGAAAATCTACTCTTTAAACGCGACAAACCGACCCCACATCGACGCCGTCTCCATCCCCTTCTGCACAAACGCCGCAATATAGTACCGCCCACTCTCGGTCTCGGCAATCTGCCCACCCAAGTTTTCAGCGTGGACAATGCTCTTGGGGAAGAGGTTGAGGTGCATGTCCTGATAATAGGTGTCGAGCGGATAGACCTCATCCCAATCTTTGCCATCATACTGTGCTTTCAGCTTTTCATTGGCTTCGGCAAAGGTCTTGGGATGCCAGTCACGTTGAATCGTGTTCATGGGGTGTTCCATCGCCACACAGTCGATGCCCAGCCACTTGATTTCCTTTTCAATACACCAATCGGCAAAGTCCGGTGATGGACCAGGATGCTTGATCATGTAGCGGAATTCATCGCTGTCGGGGCTATTCCAGCCAAACTTATGCCAGCCTGTGTTGATGATGAGAATGTCGCCTTTTTGGATGTCGGCCTTGGCTTCGAGCATCTCCGGTGTGTAGACACTAGAGTTGCTGACGACATCCGAAATATCGACAACGACACCGGGACCATGCCAATAATCAAGTGGCATTTGACCGATGGTGCGACCCGCTGACCAGAAGTGAATTTCACCGTCCATGTGTGAAGCGAGGTGGAAGCTGGCGCGGCAGATGGAGCCGTTGCGCCCCATACCATAATTCTGTCCTTGCACACGTTTGTGATAGGTGACAGTCAGCGGCTCATAGTTTGCCCATTGGGGTGTTTGCACGCTAAAGGGCAGTGTCATGTCGAGCATGGCGGCTGATGCCATGCCTGTCATGAATTCATCCTCGTTCATACCATCTGGTGCTTGCAATGCCACCGCCCGACACCATGCGGATTCGACTTCCATGAATGGAATTGGTTGAATCATGATCCATGCGCGTTGGTTGTTGAGTTCGTTGATCTGTCCACCAATCGACTCGGCCAGTAGCAACTGCGCTTTGGGCATGGTAATGTGGGTCAGTTCATAGTACTCTTCGGGCGGGAAGAGTTCATCCCACGAAACGCCATGTGTCTCTTTGAGCTTGGCCTCGGCCTTGTCAAACTCGCGGCCATGCATGTAGCGTAGATTTGTGTTCATTGGATGTTCGGCACAGCCGCAATCGACACCAATGAGCTTGAGTTTCATGTCAATGGCCCATTGGAAAAACTCTGGTGATGGACCGGGATGACGTACAAGATATTTGAACTCTTTATTCTCGATGCCGCCCTGTGCATTTTCATTGTAGACATCGGGCTGATCCCAGCCATGCTTGTTATAGCCGGTATTGATGATAAGAATGTCACCGTCACGCACATCGGCACGTTCAGTAATCATCTCCGGTGTGTATAGGCTGTAGTCCGACACCGCATCGGAAATGTCGACCACAACACCGGGACCACAGAGGTCCGTCAGTTGAATGTCGGCGATGGCTCGTGCGCCAGAGTGAAAGGCGCGTTCACCGACGAGATGTGTGCCGACTGTATTGCTCCACTCGATGAGTTGGCCGTTGGCTCCCTGTCCACCACCCAACGCGCCTGTGAGCCGCTTGAAAAAGTGGATTTCGAGTGCTTTTTCACCAGGCCAAGGGGGGGTAAAAATGCTACACCCCTGCGTGAGGTCATACCATTGGGCAGTGTTTAAAAGATTGATTACATCACTTCTATTCATGATTTCATTCCTTGTAGATTTGTTATAAAACATGTAATTGACAAATCACGCCATTCACTATACGATCATTTTAACATGCTTTATAGGCATTGTCACAACTATTTCTGTGATATGTAGATAGCAATAAGAGATGCGCAATGAATGATGAACATTTAACACAAATACGGAATTTTATACTTGGGCTAGAGTATGGGCTTGCCTTTGTTGGACAGCAAATGCGTCTTGTATTGGAGGGTGATGAATTTTTTCCAGATTTGGTTTTTTATCACGTCAAGCTCAAATGTTATGTCGTAATTGACCTAAAAGTCGCCAAACTAAGTCATGCTGATTTGGGGCAGATGCACTTGTATGTCAACTATTATGATCGAGAAGTTGTAGATGAAAAGGACAATCCCACGATTGGACTCATTTTGTGTACAGATAAAAATGAGGCGATGGTGCGGTATGTGTTGGGTGAGAAGAATCAGCAAATTTTTGCGAGTCGATACCAGCTACACCTGCCTAGCGAAGAAGAACTACGAGCCAAGCTCAAGCACGATTTGGATTTGTTTGAGAATGGTAACAGTTCTACTGAGGATGATTAATCAGACATAGATGGCCTCTTTTTCAATCTGTGATTTGAGAAAACTATCCATTCCCAGACTCTACGAGTATCTGTTTATCAAAGCACGGTTGCAAGGTATTTGGCTCTCTGCTCAATAAATAACGCAGACAATTGGCGTTGCCAATCAGCCCATAATCTGCATAATAACGAAACATTGCGGAAAGCGTCTCAATCGTATAGTCAGACAGACCCGCTTTTCTGGCATTCTGTTGCCACTCTTCCAGTGGTGTTTCATGCGCTGTCACGGTACGTCCGATAAGCTGCGACAATACATCTGCCACCGCAACCTGACTGAGTGCGGCTGTCCCCACAAGCTCATAGGTAGCTCCCTCATGCCCGGCTTCCATCAACACCTTGGCCGCAACTTCTGCGACATCGGCCAAATCGACAAGACAGATTTTTGTGGTAACGGGGTAGGGCATGGTAAACAACCCTGTTTCCTGAATTGTCTTCCATTGTGGCAGAATATTTTGTATATAGGCCGTTGGCTGTAGGATAGTAAAAGACAGTCCGCTCTCAAAGAGCATTTCTTCAACACGGAGCTTGTTCCAGTGATGCGGCATTTTCTGCGTTTGTGGATGTAAAACTGAGTGGTAGACAAAGTGGCTGATGTTGGCTTCTTGCCCCGCTTGGAGGGCAAGCTGGCCGATGTTGATCTCGTCGGGGTGCATGTTGGGGCAGATGTGATAGACCTTGTGGATGCCGACCATTGCTTGGGTCCAGTCAGATTGGCTGGTCATATCACCAACCAGTGTCTCAGTTGCATTGTTTGTGGGCATGTCACGCCTGAGCCATGCGCGCACATTTGCACCCTTTGCCACAAGCGCATCAACAACCGCTTGACCAGTCTTCCCACCAGCACCTGTGACTAAAATCATATAGTATTCCTCGTATAAATGTAATCGGTGAATCAGTGGGTCAGTAATCTGTCACCGAATACCGACCCACCGAATACCGACCTACCGGCTACTATTCACCACCTGCTCGCAGTTCAACTTCGATACGCTCAAAGCCCTCGCCAGTGGTGTCCATGTCACCCAAGCCTTCGAGTGCCTGTTGTGCTAGGTCTGTGCGCATAGCACCTTCATCAGGTGCAGCACTCAGGACACCAAAGTCAACGCTGATATCAACGGTCTGCTGATAGAGTGCATCATCCATCACACCAATACCCAGAGGAGAGGGCCAGATGAGTGCGTTGATTTCGTTCATTTGCCATTGCATGTGGCTCTCACCCAGTGTTGGACCATTGTCCAGGACAGTGGTCACACAATCATCTGGGTTGTCACGGCAGTGAATCCAGCCTTTGAAGGTGGCACGGAGGAAACGCACAGCGATATCCTCGTTGCCCTCTTCCGCCAGCCATGATTCTTGCACAAATACATGGTCCTGTAACATGGCTGTACCAACATCGTTGTAGTCAAAAACGGTGAAATCTTCTGGCTGATAAAGTTCGCCTGTTTCTGGGTTGGTTGCTTCCAGCAACTGTGCATATTCGTTGTAGATTTCAGCCTGCGCCACATCAATTTCACGGTTGAGCAGCAGTGACATGTCAAATGGCTGTTGCACAATTGTCACCTGAGCGGCGTCATCTGGCTCAATGCCTGCCTGACGCAAC
Organism: Chloroflexota bacterium; assembly: GCA_039029935.1. Classification (GTDB taxonomy): domain Bacteria; phylum Chloroflexota; class Anaerolineae; order Caldilineales; family Caldilineaceae. The sequence continues at coordinate 9,158 of JBCCFC010000100.1, read as the reverse complement.
GCCGCATAGACTTCCCACTCATTGCCAAAGCCCCATGTGCCGACACGTTTGCCTGCCCAATCTTCAACTGAGCCGATGCCAGAATCTGCCCAGCCAACCTGCAACGTACCACTGCGTTGGAAAATCTGGGCAATGTTGACCAGTTCAGCACCCTGTTCGCGTGACGCCAGCATCTTTGGAACCCACGCCACACCAAACTCGGCATCACCCGCAGCCACCACCTGTTGTGGCACAATTTCAACTGCGCCTTCGAGGATGGTTACATCCAATCCCTCATCCGCATAAAAGCCTTGCGCCAGCGCAGCATAGTAACCCGCAAACTGTGATTGTGTCACCCATTGCAGTTGGATGGAAACAGGCGTCAAGTCTGCACCTGCATCACCCTCCTCACTGCTGGGGGCGTCGGCTGGCGCGGCGACACAACCTGTTAGCAACAGCGCAACAAGTAGCAACGAACTGATTAAACCCTTATAGATTTGTCTCATTTGTTTTCTGCTCCTTAATATTGAAGTATGACTTCTGGGAGGTGTTCGGACATCGACCGGAATACCTCGCAGAGGTCTAAACATAATCTATGACCATGCTATGATAAATTAGAACCGATAGTCAACGCAAACCTGTGGGGACGTTCACGATATCTCATTGCCCCGTACCGAGCTATGCCAAGGAATGCTCAATCGCTCCACCAGCAGGACCACCAAATAGAAAGTGACACCGACAATACAGGCAATAATGATCCCCGCCCATGCATTGGCAAAGCGAAACTGTGCGGCCTCTTGGGTGATGTAGATGCCCAAGGCAGAGCGGTTGCCACCAAAATATTCGCTGACGACGGCCCCAATCATACTCAGAGTTGCTGCTACTTTAAAGGCGTTGAACATGTAGGGCAGCGAATTGGGAAAACGCACCTTCCACAAAATATCAAATTCACTGGCAGCATAGGAACGCATCAACTCAATCTGCGTGGGGTTGACCAGTGTTAAGCCGCGTACCGTGTTGATCATCATCGGGAAAAAGATGATGACCGCCACGATGATCATCTTGGAGAGTGGGTTGTCCACACCAAACCAGTTGTTGACGATGGGTGCAAAGGCGAGGATTGGCACAGAATTGGCGGCGATGGCAAAGGGCATCAGTGTCTCGCTGGCTGCGGTCCAACGGGCGGTGGCAAAGGCGACGAGTATGCCTGCCAGACAGCCGATGGCAAAGCCGCCCAACGCCTCTTTGGTGGTAAACCAGCCGACGTGAATTAACCTGTCCAAATTTTCGGTAAAGGATGCCAAGATCACTGATGGAGCGGGCAGTATAAACTGTTTGATATCAAAGACCAGCACGGCTCCTTCCCAGATGACCAGCACGATGAGAAAGAGCAAGACGGCGGGGATATTTTGTTGAATTGCTTGCTTGCTCAACTAGGGGCCTCCTCGGTTGCGCTGCTTTCTGCTTTGCGTAGCCAATCTCGCACCTCAGTTTCAATCTCAAAAAAGCGGGTATCATGGCGGGTATGTTCACCGCGTGGAATCTCCAAATCGACATTGACTGTATGCATGATACGCCCTGGACGTGCGGACATGACCAATATTTTTGTAGACATAAAGACGGCTTCGGCAATGCTATGGGTGACAAATACAATGGTGGTGTTTGTCTGTCGCCAGATGTTGTGCAGTTCTAAATTCATACGCTCACGCGTCATCTCATCCAGCGCACCAAACGGCTCATCCATCAGCAAAATCTGTGGCTGAATCGCCAACGCCCGTGCAATGGCAACACGCTGCTGCATTCCACCTGACAACTGCCAAGGATAGTGGTTTTCAAAGCCTGTCAACTCGACCATTGCCAGCAGTTCTGCCGTGCGGCGTTTTTGTTCAGCCGCATCCAGCCCACGCAACTCCATCGGTAGACGCACATTTTTGGCAATCCGTCGCCAGTCAAAGAGGACAGGTGTTTGGAAGACCATGCCATAGTCCTGGTCTTCACGCGCCTGTTGCGCTGACTTGCCATTGATTTCGATGTCACCCGCTGTTGGTTGCAGCAGATCGCCAACGAGCCGTAGTAGTGTTGATTTGCCGCATCCCGACGGCCCAATGAGCGAGACAAATTCGCCTGGCTCAATGTGGAGGTTGATATCTTGAAGAGCAACGGTTTGGTTTTGGGGCGTTGTGCCAAATGTTTTGTTGACGTGTTGAAAAGTAATAATATTGGTCATTGGATTAAGGTCCATCTATATTGAGTAATCATTAAGGGCAATTGTAATCTGTCATGTAACAGTCGTCAAGTTTCTTTTTCAAGAACAGTATCGCAGGTTGGCTACCAGCGTCACAGATAGGCAATCTGTGATACTGGCAACCAAAACGGATATGACAGAGTTATGGACTTATACACATGAAGATCGACGATCCAACAAACCATCCATTTGTGGCTGCACCCAACAAAACACTGGTGCAGCTTTCGGCAGCGATTCTCATCGCGCTGATTGCCGAGCCACTGACAGGGCTGATTGACACCGGGTTTGTGGCACAGCTAGGGACAATCCCGTTGGCGGCGTTGGGCGTGGGGACCATCGCGCTTTCGAGTACATTTTGGCTGTTTAGCTTTTTGGGCATTGCCACACAAACAGAAATTGCCCAAGCGTTGGGCAAGGGCAATCGTAGACAGGCACAACAGGTTGCCAGCCTCGCCTTGGTGCTAGGTGGGCTGATTAGCGTGGCCTTATTTATGGTGATGATGCCAAGTGCAAACGGGATTGCTCGGTTGTTTGGCGCCGAAGATGCAATCCAGCAAAGCGCGGTTGTCTACATGCGTATTCGGCTACTCGGCCTACCGCCAGTGCTGGCAACCGTTGCCGCCTTTGGCATTTTGCGTGGAGTGCAGGATATGCGCACCCCGTTGTGGATTGCCGTGGGAATTAATGGCTGTAATATCGGGCTAGATTGGCTGTTGATCTTTGGCACAGAGTCCATTGCTGGGCAGTGGTTCCCGCCAATTCCAGCAATGGGTGTGGCAGGTGCGGCATGGGCAAGCACAATCAGTCAGTGGATTGGTGGCGTATTTGCGGTCTGGGCCGTTGGGCGACGATTGGGATTTTCACGTCAAGTGCATTGGGTAGAGCTATGGTCCCTGTTCAAAATGGGCAGAGACCTCACACTACGCACAGGTGTCCTCATGCTTTATATCGTGATGGCAACACGCACGGCCACTTTAGCGGGGGCAGAAGCGGGGGCCGCACATCAAGTGATTCGCCAAGTCTTTATCTTCACCGCGCTGACACTTGAAGCCTTTTCCACCACTGCCCAGAGCTTGATTGGCTATTTTCATGGTGCAGACCGACTTGACTTGATGAAACGCGTCGCCAATGTTTCGCTATGGTGGAGTGTCGCCGCTGGCACAGCACTCACCGCTGGTATGATTGGTTTGCAGGAACCGTTGATGCGCTGGATGGTGCCGCGCGAAGCGCAGACAATATTTATCCATGCATGGCTGATTTCTGCCTTGATCCAGCCCATCAACGCCATCGCCTTCATCACCGACGGCATTCATTGGGGGACAGGTGACTATCGCTATATGCGTGATGCCATGTTTACCGCATCACTCGTTGGCATCCTCACCCTCTGGTTCATTGATGTCACCAGCATCAACGCACTGTTATGGATATGGGCGAGTAGCAGCGCATGGATTACTGTGCGTGCTGTTTTGGGCGCAATACGAGTATGGCCCGGTGTGGGGGATTCGCCGTTTAAGAAGTGATGAGTGATGAATTGATGTTCACTATCACCCCCACACCCATACACCCATACACCCCCACACACCCATACCCATACCCCCCACACGACTACGCTCCATTCCCGATTGTCCCTGCGGTTTCTGCGGTGGCACCTGGGTCGTTGGCATCAGTGGGTTTCAGTGCAGACTGTATCATAGTGTCAAAACGTGTTGTCATTTGGTTCATGGTTACGTTGCTGTTTCGCGTCATCTCAAACATAATGGACCTTCCTTTGTGTTCTGATGGAACGAGGCACAAATCACTGATGTAGTAACACAGGTTCGCAATCTGTGTTATCGCATCGCAAATGAACAATTGATTGTACGCCTGCTCCTCAACAAATTGATATTAACAAGATTCAGTCCTAGCTAGGTATGACGCTAGTATAGCAGCGGGGTGGCCGTTGCGGATGCCACAAGTAACCAAGTTTGGTGTCTAAATTGACCAAATTTTACGTGTTATGACGCATCAAAATATTCGCGCACATCGGCCAAGGTCTCTTCATTAAACAGGTCTTGGCAATATAGATAGAGGGCATAAGATAGATTATCTTTATACATATCAAGCCGATGTTCGTTGCGCGCCAGCTCAAAGTTTACCCGTGTGTTCTCTGAATTTTTGCGCGCCCCCCATGCAAGTCCCGTAAAGAAATAGAGCGGCCATTCAATTTCATCCTCGGATTCCTGGATGGTCGAGAGCAATCCACTTAGAACACGCCCCTCCTCATCACCTGTATATAAAAATAGCAAAATTGTTTCAATAAAACCCAGCGGACTGGGGGCTTCATCTTGTTCAGCCGTCGCAACCTCTAAAATTTCCTGCCACATCTTTTCTGCCTGCTCAATCTGGCCGAGACGATAGTGGGCCAACGCCGCCCAAAACTGATCCTTTGGATTCTCTTGTATCCTGCTATCTGCCAACTCAAGTGCTTGTTGATGAAATCCTTTTTCCATCAGGTTGATATAGGCATACTCAGGATTTTCCCGATCAGATTGACTATGGCGAAATGCCTCTTTAACCCAATGAACAGATTCATCGGCATTGCCTACTTCCGCTTCAAGTCGGGCACGAGCATTGGCGATATAGGCATAGGTGACAGGGTCGCTATCCTCGTCATCATCCCCCTCGTCATCATCCTCCTCGTCATCATCTTCTGCTACCTGTCGGTCTGACTCGATATAATTTTGGTCCTCGTCAAAAAATTTCTCTTCTACCTCATCCAGCAGAGACCGAACTTCGTCCAACTTATTCATGCTGAGTAGCATATTGATTTTTTGAAGCCATAAACCTATGTGATGGTTGTCGTCATCGGCCAAAAACCTATCCATGATGGCAAGCCCTGCATCCGCATTATTTGCCAAGACATGCAAACGCGCAACCCGAAGCCAACCAATGCTCTGCTCACTAAATTCTAAAAAGGCATACATTTGGGTTAGCTGTTCAATCGCATCGCTGTATAGCCCTCGTTTGATCTGATAGTATGCTAGCTCCAAGTATGATGTGAACAAAATCCGATGCAGCAGCTCATCATTGGCTTTGCGTTGTTTTTCAGGCATTCGTTGCAGACGACCGATCAATTTTTCAAAGCTTGAGATCGCTTCATCGTTATAATTTTTTGCCAGTTGTCTTGCTTCCGCGAAGCGACTCTCCCAGCTATTTTGAAGTCGAATTGGTGATACCGTACTCATGGTTTTCCTTGAATTTCTGTTATTTTTGTTTTATTTAATAAGATCATTTCACAGAATGGATTACCCACTCGAATTGTAGGGGCATGAGGTGGTGTGTGGGGAGATGGCTCATTTTTTTTGCAAAGAATGGACTATACCCCCAACGCCACCTCATGCCCCTACCGGATTCCTATCTTTGTGAAATGGCCTTATTATGCTTTGAGAGTGATGTCATTGGCAAAATTACGGATTAACGGTATGATTAAGCGGACAAGTTTCACACCACAACAAGCATATACTGCATGAGGGAACAGCGTGCGATTTCTGGACCTTCGAGCGGTGAGCATCGAGTCATGAAGGCACACACGGATTTTGTACTCACCGCCCGAAAGTTTCATGCACAAAACTCATGGTATGACCGCATGTAGTATAGCTATGATTTCATCTTTTAACCATGGGAAAGGACATAATGATTTTAATTTTTTTGATGATCCTCATTCTCTTGCTTTCACCGTTGCTCTTGTATACGGGGAGGTATCGAGAACGGTTTGTTGCTCAGGCAGTGCGTCGTCAACGAGAACTCACTTACACACAACTCTCAGACGGTATCACACACTACACTGTCTATGAACCAAAAGTGTCGGACACATACACAAATAAACGAGGAACGGTTGTGATGGTGCATGGGATGTTTGTTGCATCCTATGTTTATGATCGCCTGATCCAGGCAGCTGTTGATGCGGGATTCCGTGTTATCACCTATGATCATTACAATCGCGGCTGGTCGGATCGTCTTGAAACACCGATGACCAGAGAGGTATATCGTCGCCAACTACGGGAACTGATTCAGACTGTGGTGGTTAAAAAACGACTACCACACCCCGTCCATCTCATCGGCTACTCACTGGGTGGCGCAATTGTGGCCGACTTCGCCCACCACCATCAGGAGTATGTGGCAAGTGCAACATTAATTGCCCCGCTGGTTCAAGGGGGTCGTCTACCTATTGTCAACTTGCTTCGTCGCTACCCTGTATTGGCGCCCTATTTTGTGCGTGTTCTGTTGGTTGATCGGCTGATCAAACGGGCTGATCAGGGGTTTCTGGTTCATCCCAATCCGGAGCCATTTTATGAATACAACTCGGAGCAGTTTGATATCAAAGGCACAGAATACGCCATTGTCCAGCAACTAACCCACGCCACCGATTTGGATTATGTAGAAGACTATCAGGCACTAGGCCAATCGAGGGTACCCATCCAGCTTCTTTATGGAACTCGTGATACGGAAATCCCGCCAAATACCATTGCTTTGGCGCGTGAAAACATGCCATCCGTTGAATATCATGAGTTTGATGCAGGGCATGGTATTCTGCAAGATCAGATGGAGGCGGTTGCGCCTGTCATTGTGGCGTTTTTATCACGGCAGGTTGTAGCTTAGTTGAGAGTACTTAGGCGACCCGACAACACAAAATATCCAATCAACGTGTAGGACTACGGGGTGATGCAGGGGAAATCGCCCATTTCCCCTGCATCACCCCGTACCCCTATTGGATCGCTATAGATATGAAAGGTATCCATTCAAGCATGAACACTACCAATCCTTTTTTGCGTAAATTATCGCAGCAACCACTGTTGGCCGATGGCGCAATGGGAACCATTCTTTATACACGAGGTGCCAGCAGCGAGCAATGTTTAGAAGAGTTGGTTCTCAGCCGACCTGGCTGGGTAACGGAGATTCATCAGGCCTATGCCTCAGCAGGGGCTGACATCATTCGTAGCCACACATTTGGGGCCAATCGGCTGCGGCTGGCGCGTCATGGGCTGGCTGATAAAGTACGGGCCATCAACTTTGGCGCGGTTAAGCTGGTGCGCGATGTGCGTGAGATTGCAGGACGCTCCCTCTTCATTGCGGGCAACGTTGGTCCGCTGGGGGTGCAACCGGCATTGAGTGCCAACGAGATGGAGGATATTTTCCGAGAGCAGATGTCGGTACTCTGGGAGGCGGGGGCCGATTTATTGCAGATGGAATCGTTCATCTATCTGGATGAGCTTTTGGCGGCTGTTGAAACAGCAAAAAAATTGTGTGATCTAACGATCTTGGCGTCCATGACCTATGCGCAAGATGGGCTGACACAGGAAGGTCTTTTGCCCGGTGAAGTCACAGAGCAAGTGCTGGCCGCAGGCGCAGATATCATTGGTGTCAACTGCTCTGTCGGTCCATCTCAGATGTGGCGTACTGTGCAACTCATCCACGCCACTGCACCCGATGCCGCCATATCGGTGATGCCCAACGCTGGTTTCCCAGAGCGCATTGAAGGGCGTCTCTATTATCCATCCAGCCCGGAATATTTTGGTGAACATGTCCCCCAGTTTCTTGCCAAAAATGCGCGCATCTTGGGTGGTTGTTGTGGAACAACACCGATTCATATTCGCACAATGCGCCAAGCGTTAGATGCCGCCCTCCAAGATGACACGCAGCTTCTTGATGTTGGCGATGCGGAGATTCGTCTCGCTGACGATGAGCTACCCGATATGCTTTCCCATGACGTAGACAGCAAAACCACCGCTACAGGGTTGCTCCAGAAGATTCAGGCTGGCAAATTTGTCGTCAGTGTGGAAGTAGACCCACCGCGTGGCTTTGTGGCTGACAAACAGGTTGAGGGTGCGCGTCATGCCAAAGCGATGGGGGCGGACGCGGTCAATGTTGCCGACAGCCCCATGGCGCGTGTGCGCATGGGGGCGTTGGCCCTGTGTACACAAATCCAGCAGCAGGTTGATATCGAAACTGTATTGCATTTCACCACGCGTGATCGTTCGCTGATGGGGTTACAGGCAGACTTGATCGGTGCTCATGCACTGGGTGTGCGCAACATCCTCGCGTTGACAGGCGATCCACCCAGCTTGGGTGATCAAAGTGGCAGCACGCCTGTCTATGACGTGGATAGCATCGGCTTGGTGCGCATCATCGGCCAATTTAACCAAGGTGTTGATCTCTCTGGCAAAAAGATGGGGCAACCCGGTGGCTTTACCATTGCCGTTGCCTGTGACCCGACCCGTCCCAACCTGACCGAAGAGGTAGATCGGTTTCATCAAAAGGTCAGTGGTGGGGCGCACTTCACCATGAGTCAGCCCATCTATGACCCTCAGTTGTGGGTTGACTTTTTGGAACGCTATGAAGAACGACATGGTGCGTTCCCTGCCCCTGTGATGATTGGGATTCTACCGTTGCAGAGCCATCGCCATGCCTCGTTCTTACACAACGAAGTGCCTGGCATCACGCTGAGTGAAGCCGCACTGCATCGTATGGAGCAGGCAGGCAAACAAGGGCGTGAGGAGGGGGTAAAAATGGCACAAGAGTTGCTGCTGGCACTCAAAGAGCAGCGATATGTGCAGGGCGTCTATCTCATGCCCAGTTTTGGTCGGTATGAGTTGGCGTGTCAGGTTTTGGATGTGTTGTAATATGCCCTTTAAAAATTGACGGTTTGATCATGAATTTTCTAGTTCTAACGGATTCTGTACTATTTCCATCAAAGATGGAGCAAGGGTACATATTGAATGAATAAACTACCACCCTCAGCCAAGCTACCAGAAATCCGATTAAGACGAATAAAAGTAGTAGGAACAACAGATGCCTATACAATTCGGCCATCATTTGTCTTACCGTACATGGTCCAGAGGGCACCCCGATACACGAATGATGTTGAAAAAGGTCTACTACTACGGAATCATGGTGT
>JBCCFC010000099.1:0-17745 GCA_039029935.1 Chloroflexota bacterium | reverse complement strand
TTATAACAAAAAAATAGAATTAAGTGCCATCACGCTCCTTTGTTCCACTTGGTTTGTGCTTGCGGTTGCGGTGTGGGTACGCGGCGGACTCTATGTACCCGCATTTCGGTTCTTTAATATTATTATTCTTGCATCTGCCCTCCTAATCAAGCCTCGGTGGAGCATTTACATGCTTTGTTTGACTAGCGGGTTTGCCATTTTCCTGTTGGTTTATGAGTCAAATATGGCTGTTTCATCTGTTTTTGTGTATGAATACATTACTGAGAGCGTATTATTCGATTTTGTTATTTTGTTCATGACAACGTTTATCACCTATATGATGTCTACAAACTTCAAACAGGCTTATGATTCCCTCACCGAAGTGAACCAAACGTTACGACGGCAACAGAGTCAACTGCAACAATCGATTCATGACTTAAAGTTGGCACAGAAGCAACAACAGAAATCTCAACACAAACTGAAATTACAATCCCATCTGCTCAACAGCGCCACGGCGTCCATTATTGCTAGCGACATGGACAACAAAATTATCTACTGGGGACGGGGAGCCGAGCAAATTCACGGCTATGCCAAAGAAGATGTAATTTTTCAAGATTTGGGGGATATAACTGGGCAATCAAAGGAACAACTTGCCGAAATCCAAACGTCTTTATATGAAAAAGGAAGCTGGCATGGAGAGCAATGTTTTACGCATAACAACGGCTCAGTTGTTTGGATGGACTCAACGATTTCAACCGTCTCTGACGAAAATAAAGAGCCATTTGCCATTATAAGCTGTAGTATTGATATCAATCAACGCAAGCAAGCCGAACATGAACTGCGCATGGCACTTGAGCTTGAACAAGAACTAAATGGGCTGAAATCTCGTTTTGTTTCTATGATATCGCATGAATTCCGGACACCACTTGCAACCATCTATGCATCGACACAAATGTTACATCGCAATTTTACACGATTGAGTGAACAACAACGAACAAAGCGCTTTGACCGGATTTCTACACAGATTTCGCATATGACATCCCTGATTGATGAGGCACTGACCATCGGCTATATGGAATCTAGTAAACTTAAAATTTCCTGTGAAGACTTTTATTTAGATGCATTTATACAAGAAATTTGCCAAGATTTTCAGCAAATCTATCCGACATATGAGCTGCAAACCGACCTTAAAGAAATTGAGCGCACTGTGTATCTTGATCGGAAACTTTGTGGGCAAATTTTGAGCAACTTATTAGCCAATGCCGCCAAGTATTCAGCAGAGGGAAGTGTTGTCTCTTTGCATGTCCATATGGAAATGGGTGAGACTGGGCCAGAAACAGAAACAGTGCCAGGAGTAGCCTCCCATACATGCCCAAAGAAAGTGATGACACTCATGGTTCGAGATACGGGTATCGGGATTCCTGCTCAGGATCAGGAGCGGCTGTTTGAACCATTTCACCGTGCTGGAAATGTTGGCAATATTCAGGGAACAGGGCTTGGCTTATCTATTACAAAACGGGCCACAGAACTTTTGAACGGGACCATCCATGTTGCAAGCCAAGAGGACTGTGGGACCACCTTCTATGTGAAGATCCCGACACGTTACGATGAAGAGGAAGACACAAAAGTATAAAATCAAGACTTTTCGATTTATGCTGAGTCAAGTAACGCTATTTCTCTCGCAATGCTAATCATAAAAATTGAAAATGGGTAATTGAAAGTTGAAAGAATTGAAAACGACGCCGTTGTCTATTTTCAAATTTCCATTCCTGCAATTTTCAAATTGTTTACTAGATAGGAAACGGTGTGAGGTATCTAAATCTCAATTTTATTGTTGAACTTGGACAATATTTAATCTATAAACCTGTGTTCAGAGACTTCTGGCAAAATACCATTGCTGTCAATCTTTGGTTTAGCCACATCCTATCTGGCACATCGCTGATCAGCATTGCAATATTGGTCAATCTATATGATTTGGATGTTCCGATTACCAATATTGCCATCTATTTCTTTGGCACAACCACAATCTGCTCAATTTTATTGGCCTATCATAAACGGATTGAATTAAGTGCCATTGTGTTGCTCTGTTCGGCATGGCTTGCACTTGCGATTGCCGTCTGGATGCGCGGTGGATTATATGTCCCCTCTTTTCGATTCTTTAACATTATTATTTTAGTCTCTGCGCTTTTGATCAAACCCCGATGGGGTCTGTACATGTTCTCTACGACGATTATCTTTGCGATAGTTCTGGTTTTTACGGGTCGAAATGAACCAGGCATATTGATGGATTTGGAGAAGTATATAACCGAAAGCATTCTTTTCGATATTATGATTTTGATGATGAGTGCAGGCGTTGCCTACATCATGTCCTATAATTTTCGCAATGCCCATACATCGCTGCAACAAGCCAACCACGCACTACGCGAACAACAAGTACAGCTACAGACCTATGTGGACGAGTTACACCGCTCACAAAAACAACAGCAACACGCTCAGGAAAAATTGCTTTTTCAGTCGCATCTATTAAATAGCGTAACCGCGTCAATTATCGCCAGCGATATGAACAACACGATTATTTATTGGGGAGATGGTGCCGAGCAAATACATGGGTATACCAAAGAGGAAGCAATTTTTCGTAATTTTAATGAGCTAATGGGACAACCCGAAGATCAATTCGCCGAAATTCAAGCTGCGCTCAACAGTGCTGGATATTGGCAAGGAGAGCAGCAATTTACATGCAAAGATGGCTCTCTGCTCTGGTTGGATTCATCTATCTCAATGGTCGCCAATGAACAGGGAACGCCTGTTGCCATTGTTGGCTGTGCCATAGAAATCAACCAACGCAAGCAGGTCGAGCGTGAACTCCGTCTTGCGTTGGAAGAAGCGCAGGAACTCAATGTACTCAAATCGCGATTTATCTCGATGATTTCGCATGAGTTTCGCACACCTTTGGCAACCATTTATGCGTCATCACAAATGTTGGATCGAAATTTTGATCAGCTACATGAAGCCCAACGTGCAAAACGCTTTAAACGTATTTCGACCCAGATAGCGCACATGACATCGTTGATTGACGATGCCTTGACCATTGGTTACATGGATTCGGGGACACTAAAGCTACAGCGCGAAACATTTAGTCTCAGTCTATTTATTGATGAAATCTCTCAGGATTTTGCCTATCTTCATTCTCATTATGAGTTAGAAAAAGACCATCCCCAGGGGGATCGGATGGTACACCTTGATCGAAGACTTTGCCGGCAAATCCTCAATAATTTACTCTCTAACGCCGCAAAGTATTCGCGCAAGGGGAGTACCATTTTACTCCAAATTTCGGTCGAACAATGCGATAACAATGGGCTGAATTCACCGACAACAGAGTCAATCACATTTTTGGTTCAGGATGAAGGCATTGGCATCCCCATAGCGGATCGAGAACGATTGTTTGAGCCATTCCACCGCGCCACCAATGTCGGCAATATTCAGGGGACTGGTTTGGGGTTATCTATTACAAAACGAGCCGTTGAGATGCACGGCGGGGCGATTGCTGTCAAAAGCCAAGAAAGTGTTGGGAGCACATTCTGTGTTCGGATTCCCATGAATGAGATTAAAGTCGTTAAGTAAACGGGTTAAGCTGTAGATATACGCGGATTTAGGCACTCTTTTGTGCCGAAGGTCGCATTAGAGAATGCTTTCTCCGCGATTTCTACTTTGGGCTTACTTAACTAATTATCGTAAGTAAGGTTGAAAATGAAAAAAATTCTTGTGATCGAGGATCAGCCAGAACTGCTGGAAGAAATTGTCGATTTGTTTGAAATTGAAGGCTATACCGTTGTCAGTGCCGATAATGGATTGGATGGTGTCCAACGCGCCTTGGAGGAAGCACCCGATTTGGTCGTCTGTGATATCATGATGCCCAAGCTCGATGGCTATGGCGTCCTCAACCAGCTCCGTGAACATGACACCACTGCATTCACCCCATTCATCTTTTTGACAGCGCATATCGGCCATCAAGCCTATCGGCAATCAATGGAATTGGGGGCGGATGACTATATCCCCAAGCCGTTTGGCTATGATGAGTTGCTGACGGCTGTGCGCAGGCAACTGGAAAAATCGCATAAACTCCGGACACACTATGAACACCGTGTCCAAGAATTGCAGGATTTTGTGTTGAAAACATTGCCCCATGAGCTAAAAACGCCGCTGACAGCAATTTTAGGGTTTTCTGAGATTTTGATCGATGGCTATGAAGATTTGCAGGCCAGTCAGATCCAATGGGTTTCGTCCAATATTACAAAGGCTGCCACACGCCTCCAACGGCATATGGACAACTATATGCTGGTGAACCGCCTCTTGGTGGCCCAACCCGATACAATGCTCTATTTTGGCCGCATGGCTGATCCCCAAACGGCGCTGATTACCGCGGCACAAAAGCTTGCACAGGCACATGAACGCGAGGAGGATTTGCGCCTTTCTACCGAGTCCATTGACCCAAACATGTTGGACATTCATGCGGATGCCTTGCAGAAAGTCATGGAAGAGTTGCTTGGTAATGCGTTCAAATTTTCGATGCATGGATCTCCTATTGTGGTAAAGGCATTTGAATCGAGTGCCAACACCTACACCATCCATCTGTCCGATTTAGGACAAGGGATGAACGAGGGACAACTGGAACAAATTGGCCTGTTCACACAGTTTGACCGACAAACCTTTGAGCAACAAGGCTCTGGTCTAGGACTATACATTGCCCAGGCATTGGTGGCCCATTACAAGGGCGAATTCACGATTGAGAGCCAGCCGGGGCGAGGGACGGATATCCGTATCGTACTGCCGATAGCGGGAGAGTGTGATGGTGTGATGGTGTGATGGTGTGATTGCGATCATATTCATCACTAATCACTAATCACTAATCACTTAACGCCAAAGCCACCGCTGCCTCCGCATGAATAGCCGTTGTGTCAAACAAGGGGATATCCGTATGCTGTTGTTGAACCAGCATGACAATTTCCGTACACCCTTCGATGATGCCCTCTGCGCCATCGTCATGCATCTGCGTCATGATCCGCAAGTACTCTGCTCGCGATGCTTCTTTGACGACGCCCAAGCACAACTCTTCGTAGATGATGCGATGGACAATGGCTCGGTCATCCGCCGACGGCACAATCACGTTCAACCCATGTTTCTCCGCCAATCTACCGCGGTAGAAATCTTGCTCCATTGTAAAATTTGTGCCCAATAATCCCACTGTACTCATCCCCTGTGCCTTGATGCGTTCTGCCGTCGCATCGGCCAAATGCAAAATCGGTACCCCAATCGCTTCCTCAATCTGTGGCGCAACTTTATGCATCGTATTTGTACAGATCAGCAGGAAACCCGCTCCTGCCGCCTCAATTTGCCGTCCTGCCTGTGCCAGAACCTCACCTGCCTCATCCCACTGGCCTGCGTGTTGTAGTACCTCAATCTCATGGAAATCCACACTGACCATTGCAATACGTGCTGAGTGCAACCCACCTAGCTGTTGTTTGATCCCCTCGTTGATCCAACGGTAGTAGAGTTCGGTGCTTTCCCAACTCATTCCGCCTAAAAGCCCAATTGTTTTCATCTGTTTCCTCTCTTCTCTTCAATTTTATTCCAATGATGAATAACGGTTACATTTTAATGGAATTCCATAAATTCTCTGGATAATGTGGATTTCCAAGCTGCACTATGCCCATCTATGGCGATAAGGGTGCATTGTCTGCATATTGTACAAATTTTTGATATTGATGCCAAATGCAGGTTACACAAGCATTGCAAATTTGTAAACTTGTTGGGTCGCTTTTCCCCTGCTATAATTTATCAAAGACAACTGTTCATGTGACAATCAAGTTTTAATCCGACGTCATAAACATCTTGGGTTAAAATTTGATTGTGTAGATACTAAAAACACATTTCAGTAAGGCTATTCCACAAAAATAATTACTCGCGGAGTAGGCATTCTCTAATGCCAGCTTTCTCGTGTAAAACCCGCACTAGAGAGTGCTAGCTCCGCGATTTAATGGATATTTTATTTTGCGGAATGGTTTAATAATTCACGGAGAACATACATGTATCAAAATGGCTCAGAAAAACCAGACTTCAAATATATTGGCAAACCCCGTCCGATTATCGACGGCAAGGAAAAAGTAACCGGCTATGCCAAATATGCAGGCGACCTTCATCTCCCCGGTATGTTGCACTTGCGCCCTGTACTGGCTCAGGTCGCTAATGGCGTGATTGAAAGCATTGATACCTCAGAGGCTGAGGCCATGCCTGGTGTGGTTGGGGTCTTCACGGCAGAGGATTTGCCCACCAAAGATGTGCCCATCAACTCACGCAACAACGCTGTGTTGGCAAAGGAGCGCACCCTGTGGGTGGGTCAACCCGTCGCTGTTGTGGTCGCCGAATCGGAGGCCATTGCCAGTGATGCTGCTGAGCTGGTCATGGTTGATGTCGATCCGCAACCTGTGGTGACTGAGGTCATGGAGGCCATCAAGCCCGATGCACCGAAAGTTTGGCCGAATGGTATGCCTACAGGCGATGATGATCTTTCTTCGCTGCATGGCAACACTGCT
This sequence comes from Chloroflexota bacterium, assembly GCA_039029935.1. Lineage (GTDB taxonomy): Bacteria > Chloroflexota > Anaerolineae > Caldilineales > Caldilineaceae. Next base: position 11,176 of record JBCCFC010000099.1, on the reverse strand, counting down.
GTTGGCGAGGCCGCTACCAATGATGACATCAACAATCTGCATACAAAGAATGAATTTGTGCGTGGCGATGTTGAAAAAGGCTTCGCCGAATCAGATATCATTGTCGAGCAACGTTATCGTGTGGCAAGCGTTCACCAGGGGTATATGGAACCCCATGCCTGTGTTGTTGAACCGACACCGTTTGGTGGCCTCAACGTCTACACATCGACTCAGAATATGTTTGCGGTTCGCGGTGGACTGGCAGCACTGCTGGGCATGCCTATTAACGACATCGTGATCAAGCCCGCCGTCTTTGGTGGTGGCTTTGGGGCAAAGTATGGTATCTATGAACCACTGGTGGCAGCGGTTGCGCTCGTGGTGAATCGCCCCTGTAAACTGGTCATGTCTCGCTCCGACGACTTCCTCTCGTCCACACCGGCACCAGAGATTGTGATTGATGTCAAGACGGGGGCCAGAAATGACGGCACAATGACGGCACTAGAGGCAAACGTTTACACCAACAATGGTGTCTTCTCCTTTACACACGGTGGTATGATTGCAGGGCCACTTGGCGGACTGTATAAGTGGGCGCATTGTAAGATTAACTGTTACGAGGTTCACTCCTTTGCCACACCTGTGGGTGCCTACCGTGCGCCTGGTGCGCCGCAAGGCTGTTTTGCGGTCGAGGGCAATGTCGATCTGATGGCGAGTCAATTGGGTGTGGACCCGCTCGACTTCCGCTATCAAAATGCGGTTGAGACGGGTGACTTTACAGGGACGGCGACGCCTTGGAAGACCACTGTTGGCATGAAGGAGTGTCTGGATGCCGCTCGCGAACACCCGCTATGGCAGAATCGCAAGCCCGGTGATGGTGTGGGGATTGGGGTTGGCTCATGGCCGAACTTCTCTGGCAATGCCGAAGTCCTGTGCCGTGTCGATACGGATGGCCGTGTGCGTATGGATACGGGCATTGTGGACATCTCTGGGACAAAGAGTTCATTGGTACTGATTGCAGCGGAAGCCTTGGGGGTTGAGCCAGAGATGATTGAACTGGCACAGGGCGACACAACGGGTGCCTACGGTCCCGGTAGCGGTGGTAGTGTTGTCACCTACACAATGGCTAATGCCGTGTATGGTGCGGCAGAAGATGCTCGGAAGCAACTGCTCAATCTTGCGGCAGATGAATTTGAGGCCGCACCCGAAGATATCGAAATCGTCGAAGGCATGGCACAGGTCAAGGGTGTCCCCAGCACGGCAACCTCGATTGGTGCGCTTGCTGCCAAGGGGCAGAATAGCACAGGCATGGCCCCTGTCACAGGACGTGGCACAGCCAGCCCAGAAGCAGCAGGCCCCGGCTTTGTCTGTCACATCATCAAGGTGAATGTGGATGACGTTTCTGGTGAGGTGCAGGCCACCGACTATGTGGCAATTCAGGATTTGGGTCTGGCAATCAACCCTATGTTGGTTGAAGGACAGATGCAGGGTGGCGCCATCCAGAGCTTGGGCATGGGACTCTACGAGGGCATGGTCTTCGAGGATGGGCAATTGCTCTCTGGTACGTTTATGGACTACTGTCTGCCACGCATTGACACATCCCCAAACGTGGATGCTGTCATTGTTGAGAAGCCAAATCCACAGGGATTCTATGGTGCACGCGGTATGGCCGAGCCACCATTGACGGCTGGCCCTGCGGCACTGGCGGCGGCGATTCGTGACGCAACGGGTGTCTTCGTCAGCGACGCACCTGTGCGCGCTGAGGTCCTTTGGAGCGCAATGCAAGCGGCGTAGCAGGTAAGCATCCTATACCTGTATAAGGGGGGTATGCACTGGCGATGAGACGAACACTCATCGCCAGTGCATACCCCCTTATTTTATTGTAGAGGAAAGGATAAACCAGTATCACAGATTGATAATCTGTGAAGCAGATAGGCAATCTTCGATACTAACCTTTGTTGTTGCAGAGGAAAGGATAAACCAGTATCACAGATTGGTAATCTGTGAAGCAGGTAGGCAACCTGCGATACTGTCCTTTGTTGTTGCAGGGGAAAGGATAAACCAGTATCACAGATTGATTATCTGTGACGCAGATAGGCAATCTGCGATACGGTTCTTGCATACCAAGCCTTCGTCAAACACATCAATTCATGTTAAACTGTATGCAGAGAATATATGAGCGTCTGCGATTGATGATGGATTGAGGAGAGGGAATGAAAATATGATAAAAAAAGTTTTGTATTCCGCAGGTAGTTTTTTTGAATTGCGTCAAAAAAATGGTTATTTTGTTGATAAAACCAAATATATTGCCAAAGTGGAGGGAATTAGTAATCCAATCTTTCTGCGCCCGCGCCGCTTTGGCAAATCGTTTCTGTGTTCAATTTTGCATAGCTACTATGACATCGCGCAAAAAGATGATTTTGAAGAATTGTTTGGGGATACATGGATTGGGCAAAACCCGACAGGCCAACAAAATCAGTTTATGGTCCTGAAGTTGAGTTTTTCCGGTATTGAATCAGGACCAACTTTGGCCGAAATTGAAACAAGCTTTAAAGAAAAGTGCAATGGAGAAATTGAGAACTTACGGCTTGCCTATGCACCCCTATTGGACGCCATGCCGCCTATTGACGTGAACGCACCTGTCTCGCAGAATCTTGCCATGCTCACACGCCATATACGAGGGAAAAAATTACCACGACTTTTTGTCATCATTGACGAGTATGACAACTTTGCCAACCAGTTAATCGTTAAGAATCAGACGGCGATGTATGACAAATTGGTGGATGAGGGTAGCTTTCTAAAGACATTTTTTAAAGAACTCAAAGAGGGGCGTCAGACCAGAGGTATCGAAAATGTCTTCATCACAGGCATTCTACCCATGACCATCGACGAGTTGGCCTCAGCCTTTAATGTTGGCTCCTTTTTGACACTCCGACCCAGCTTTGAGACGATGGTCGGTTTTACACAGGCCGAGGTCGATGCCCTCCTTGATGAGATATTTGAGGACTATGCCTTTTTGCGCAATGCACCCGATAATATGCGCAGCGTGGTTGGTGAGTTGATCAAAAACAACTACAATGGTTATCACTTTGTCAAGACCGGAGAAGGCAGTGAGCAGACAGCCGTCTATAACACCACCATTCTGATGTACTTTTTGAATCATCTGGTGGAAGAGGAAGAGATCACCGTCCATTTGACCGATGAAAATCTCAAGACCGATATCGGGTGGATGGAGCGGCTGCGTGTTGCCAATGCCGAAGAAGCGGAAGCGATGGTCAATCAACTGGCGATTGGAGAGACCATTTCGTATAACAACTATGCACTTACCAATAAATTTAATGTCAACAAGTTTTTTGACAAACGGTTCTTTCCCAATGCACTTTTCTATCTAGGGCTGTTAACCCGTCAAGACGATTTTTCGCTCTCTTTTCCCAATTTGAATATGTATCAGGTTTTTCTGGAGTATTTTAACGACTATAACAAGCTGGATATGACCAATCCCTATAAGGAGGCGTTAATGGCCTTTGTGCGCGATCCAGACCTGAACGCACTGTTTGCCGCGTATTGGGAAGCGTACATCCAACATTTGCCCGAAGCCGTCTTTACCAAAATGAACGAGAACTTCTATCGCACCACCTTTTATCATGTCTGTATGCAACACCTCTCACGCTATTTTATCTGGAATGTCGAACGCTCCTATCCCGAAGGCAAGAGCGACCTTGAGTTTATTGGCAAGCACAACGAGAAGTTTGCGGGCATCCGCTGGGTGATTGAGTTCAAGTATTACTCCAACACGGGCATTAAGCAAAAACTCAGCACGGACAAAATTACGCTTGATAAATTTGAGGTTCAAGAGGGGGATTTGGACCAAATTCAAGGCTATGTACAGGGCTTGGCGCGTGAGTATCCAGAGGCCAAAGTATCGCAGTTTGTGATCTATTGCTTTGGCAATCAGGATTTTCGTGTGTTTGCGGTGTAGTGGGGACCTCCGGAAGGTGTTCAATTTTTTCAAAAAATCGAACACCTTCCGGAGGTCCCCATTAACCAGTGCATTTTTTTCAACAAGGAGTTCACCATGTCCCAAGATACCAATCAGTCTGAACATCAGACCGAGCAACTACAAAGATTTTTATCCATTCAATCAACCGCGCAAATGCTCTTTTTTGTGGCGGACAACAACGCGGCGGATTTAGACGCGCTCGACGTGGCGGCGGAGGCACTGCTGGCGAAGTTCGATGCATCGAGCGATGAAGCCGAGGCTGTGCAATCGCGGCTGGCAGGTTTGCGCGCAACACGTCAACTATCGCAGGAGGAACTGGCGACGCAGGTGCGCACGGCTGCCGAGCAAATGGCTGAATTGAGTAAAGATTTTCAGGTACTGGTCAAGCCGTTGATTGCGTGGATGCAGACAGCGGATTGGCGTGCCTCACAAGCCTATATTGCGAAACACGCTGAGGCACTGTTGACCGATGATGGCGAAGCCGCGCTCCAGATGCTGTGGATGGGCAATCAGGAGAATGTGGAGGCCGCGCAAAATATTCAACAGCACTTTCTGTTACTGCGAGAGTGCCGTGAACTGGGGGTTGACGCAGCCTATGAAGCGTTGTTTGATGAGATAGCTGCTGACGGAAACGGAGAGAATGCCCTTATAGAGCAGTTGGGCGACTTGCTGATTTCATGGATGCAGACAGCGGACTGGGACGCCTCGCAAGCGTATCTCAGCGAACACGCCGAGATGCTGTTGACCGATGCTGGTGAGGCTGCGATCCGTATGCTGCTGGTGGGCAATCAAGATGATGAAAATGCCGTTGGGCAGATTCAGCTACACTTAGCGATTCTCCAACAGTGCCGTACACATGGGATTAACGCTATCTATCAACAGTTGCATGGTGCGTGAGATGAGTACCACAGAGAAACTTTCAGACAATCAATTATTGCAAGCGGTCGTAGCCTTTATCCAAGCGGAGGATGAGGCTGCGCGTCGAGTGTTAGAGGAACAACGGTCGTTATTGCTGACCACAGATGCGCGAGAGATGCTGGCGATGTTTCAACGGCAGGCCGCAGAGCAGGGTGATCAGGCTGTGCAGGAGCGGTTGCAGGAACGGCTGGCACTCTGGCAGCAGATGCGCTTTGGCGCGCAGACGGAGCCAACACCGTCACCACAGATGGATGCTGATACGCCTATGCACCTGATGAATACGCCGCATGATGGAGAGACAGGTATTGATGGGGCAAGTACTGATGGCACAAGTATAGACCCCACCGAGCGCACCTACACTGTGATCACAGCCGTCAACTCAGCCATCGGTGACAATGCCTCGGTCCTCAACATTTTTAACATTGGTGAACTGCCACTGTGCTGGCGGATACCGCATGAAAGCAGCCCCTTGCAGGAGAGCCGCACTGCGGTAGGGCGTCAACAGGAGTTGTGTGTCCTGCATGAGCGGCTGACCCACCACCATGAGGCGGCGATTATTGGGGTGGGGGCGATGTCGGGCAGTGAGACAGACCTGGGTCCGGCAACGGGCTTGGGTGCGGCCATTCGCGGACAGGCAGGGATTGGCAAGACGGTGTTGGCCGATATGTATGTCCGTTCCTATGGTGAGCACTATGCGGGTGGGACGCTCTGGTTGACGGTTGGCCCTCGTGTGCGCACTGCCGATGGCTTGCAGCCGCTGCTCCAACGGATTGCCACCTATGCCTATGATGCCAACCCGCAGGCGCAACAGATGCTCCAAAATACAGTCTTTTCACCCGCCGTGGTGCGCCAACTACTGCAGCGACACCGCACACAGGGGCCGTTGCTGGTGGTGGCCGATGATGTCTGGCACGAAGCCGTGGTTGCTGGCCTCAAGGCGGCGTTGCCCGATGAGAGCGTGTTGATCCTGACCACGCGCGACTATGATGTCGCCTTTGCATTGGGCGAAAGCGATGGTGCCATCCAGACACTCGATGTGTTGACGCCGGACGACGCCCGCACCCTCTTACAGACGCGTGTATCAGGGCTATCGGTCGCACTAGCCGACCAACTGGCAAAGGGCTTGGGCTATCATGCGCAGGCGTTGGTTCTGGCCGCGGGTGCGTTGAGCCGACGCAAACGCCACCGCTATGCCCAAACCACCGCCGAGATTCTGGCGCGCGTGGCCGAGGGGCGTGGCTTTGGCGACCAGCCGCGTGCGGACAAGGTCAATGTGCCCACGCCTGTGGAGATTGCGCTGGCCTATAGCTATGACTATCTGGGGGAGGTTAGCGTCGCGGATTTAGGGAACGCGGATGGGTCTATCGGGGAGAGGATGTCTACGGACACCACCAACCCTCTGTCTGTCGAGAACAAGACTGCCACTCCTTCAACAAAATCGCCACGCAAACCCCCATCCGTGCTCCCCAAATCCGCAACCCTACAGCCCTGCTTCCGTGCGCTTGGTGTCTTTGCCCAAGAAGCCGATTTTGACACTGAAGCCGTCGCTACATTATGGGGATGTTCCACCGACGAAGCCGAAGAACTGTTGTTGTTATTGGATGGGCTGGCCTTGATTCAGGAAGTGCAGGTTGCAAGTGACAGCATCCAGAGTGCTCTCGAGGTTGCAGGGGGTGAGTTGCAGGGGGCAAGGTGGGAGCAACATACGATTTTACGCGCCTATGCCCTCAGTCTGCAAGCGGCAGAGGAACAGCTGGCATGGGCAGAGCGCCATGCTGACCACTATCTTGCCCTAACCCAACGTTGCCGTGCGGCCAAGCCCCATCAAGATGACCGTGTTGAGACTGAGTTTGCTCAGATTGAACATGCGTTTGACTGGTGTCAGCGCGAAAGCCCCATACGCGCCGTGATTTTGCGTGAATTCTTGGACGATTTTATGCGCAACCGCGGACGGATACAGCAGCTACACGATTGGCTACAAAAAACCTTAATCGCCGCCCAGCACATTGGTGACCGCCAAGGGTACGCCACCACGCTGAGAAGTCTGGGAGATTTGGAAAGACATCTAGGCAACGTCGAAGCCGCTAGAGGTCACTACGAGGACGCGCTGCCACTCTACGAAGCCGAGCAAGATAGGCTGGGTAAAGCCAATATTCTGAAAGGTCTGGGAGATTTGGAGAGACGTCTGGGCAACGTCGAAGCCGCCAGCGGTCACTACGAAGATGCGCTGCCACTCTACGAAGCCGAGCAAGATAGGCTGGGCAAAGCCGACACACTGGTAAGTCTGGGAGATTTGGAAAAACACTTGGGGAACGTAGATGCAGCCAGAGATTACTATGGGTTTGCGATGCCACTCTACGAAGCCGAGCAAGATAGAATGGGCAAAGCCAATACGTTAATTAGTCTGGGCAAGTTAGAGAGTTTTCTAGGCAACATGCATTCAGCCAGATGCCTCTATCAGGATGCCCTACCTTTATACGTAGCAGAACAAACTAGGCTGGGCAAAGCCATCACACTGAGAAGTCTGGGAGATTTGGAGAGCCGTCTAGGTAACGTGGATACAGCCAGAGGTCACTACTTGGATGCGTTGCCGCTCTACGAAGACGAGCGAGATAGGCTGGGCAAAGCCAATACGCTGATAAGTCTGGGCGATTTAGAAAGACATCTAGGGAATGTAGAGGCGACCAGATGTCACTACCTTGAAGTCCTTCGCCTCTACGAATCCGAGCAACATAGGCTGGGTATAGCCAATACGCTGATAAGTCTGGGCGATTTAGAAAGACATATAGGGAATGTAGGGGTGGCTAGATGTCACTATCTGGATACCATACTCCTCTGCGAAGCCTTGCAACATAGGCTGGGCAAAGCCAACACACTAAAAAGTCTGGGAGATTTGGAGGGACTTCTGGGCAACGTAGAAGCCGCCAGAGGTCACTATGAGAATGCGCTACCCCTCTACGAAGTCCTGCAAGATAAGTTGGGCAAAGCCAACATACTAAGAAGTCTGGGAGATTTGGAGAGACATCTTGGCAATAGGGGTGCAGCTAGAGTTCACTATGAGGATGCCATGTCCCTCTACGAAGTCCTGCAAAACAGGTTAGGTAAAGCCAATGTATTAATAGGAATGGGCGACGGTGAGAAATGTATCGGTAATGTAGAAGCGGCTAGAATTCACTATGAGGATGCCTTACACCTGTATGAAGACGAGCAAGATAGGCTGGGCAAAGCCAACACGCTGGTAAGTCTGGGCAGTTTAGAGAGTGATCTGGGCAATGTGGATGCGGCCAGAGGTTACTACGAGGATGCGCTGCCCCTCTACGAAGCCTTGCAAGATAGGTTGGGCAAAGCCAATACACTGATAAGTCTGGGCAAGTTAGAGAGTGATCTGGGCAATGTGGATGTGGCCAGAGGTTACTACATGGATGCACTGCCCCTCTACGAAGTCCAGCAAAATAGACTGGGGAAAGCTAATACACTGAAAAGTCTAGGAGATTTAGAGAGCTATTTAGGCAACGTAGATGCCGCAGGATGTCATTACTTGGATACCATATCCCTCTACGAAGCCGAACAAGATAGGCTGGGGAAAGCTAGTACGCTGAAAAGTCTGGGAGATTTGGAGAGCTATCTAGGCAATGTTAATGCTGCCCGTCAACTCTATGCTGAGGCAGAGAGTCTCTATGACTTAGAGCAGGACGCTAGAGGGCAGATCGATGTCGATATCAGCCAAGCGTACTTGGCTGTCCGGCAAGATGATTTTTCTCAAGCGTTGAGCTATTTTGAACAGGCACTTGTTCGAGCAGATGCGATCAACTTTGGCGACCATCCCATTGTGCAGGCGTGGCGTCAAGAGTATGCAGCCATCAAAACGACACACAAACATGAGGTGACCCTAGCGCATCTGCAAAAACTACAGCCTGAAATGACAGAGGATTCCACAAGGCATGCCATTACCGCTCTTGCTTCAGTTGATAGCAACGAACCACTGGCCGCAATCCTAGATACACATCCCCAACTACAAGAACTCCCTGCCTTGACCATCCTCGCAGGCATGCTTGTCCAAGCTGGACAAACACAGGATGTCTATGCAATTGTTCGTCTGCTGGTACTGCTGTTAACGCTAATTGATTTCTATCATCAAAAGCATCACAAGGAGATTGAAGTTGACGCCCACACCCAATTTATCTCCCTCTGCGAGCAACTGATGCCAGTCACAGAGGCAGTTGATAATGCGTTAGAGAACACACCTGATAGCACTATGAAACTGACGCCCGCCCTGCACAAAATCACAAGTTGGGCACTCAACACGCTCGGCAACCACTATGCCACCACCGATGATTCTGCACAGAGTGACACAGTACAAGGCACAAACAAGACAGGCGCGCGACCTGATTACACCGCCGCCATCGACGCCTACACCCGCGCCATCGTCCATCAAGCCGCTAACGCGCCTGATCACGGCCAAGTCAACGCCATGCTCTACCGCAACCGTGCTGGTGTCCATATCGAAATGGGCAACCTCGACGCCGCCCAAGCCGACATCGACACCGCCACCCAACTCGAACCCGACGCTGAACGACTCATCGAGTTGCGGGAGGAGTTGGAGACAGCGCGTAATGTTACTTAGCCATGCCAAGTTTCTGGTTTTAGTTAATCAGCGTTCTGAACAAAATTTTCTAATTCTTATCAAAATGTTATAATCTGTTGAATGAGTAGACAACGCAGACAAACACAACAAACCTATTATATTTTCTCTGATGAATCAGGAATGCCTGTTGGCGGAAATGATACCTACTTTATTCAGGCATCATTGCTCACAACACGTCCAGACCTGCTTATGACGAGAATCCCTAGAATTTTGTCTGACACCAAACGCTATCAAAAGCCTCGTTTGAACGCAAAAAAGCACATGGTTCATGCAGGTCATGATATCAAGAATAGAGCGGGTCATGAGATTATCAAACGAGTATTAGCCGAAATATCAAATATAGACACGCCATATGTATGTATATCTGCATTCAAAAAGCCAAAACAAGCTTTGCCAATGAAAACTTCTAATATATTGCGTGAAAAGCTGATTATGCGGAATATCATGCAAATTATTTGGGAATCTGGTCTGCAACAAAAAAACAGGCCAGAACACATTCAAGTCGCTATAGAAAATTTTGATGGTGTGCGTATCGAAACATTGCGTCAAGGAATTTGCAACCAAATCTCTATGCCACCTGAGCAGATAACGATGGAGAGTAAAAGTAATTCGCGTATAGGACGTGGGCTACAGGTGGCAGATTGTTTGGCATTTAGCTGGCATAAAGGAATGAACCATGATGATCAACAGTTTGTCGAAATTGTGCCTGAGCATATTGTCTTTTCAGAAATTTTGAGTTGGGCAGATGATGACTTCTTTGTGGTTTCAGAAAAATAAAAAAGTAGCCAATAACATATTGGCTACTCTTTTAAATTAACCCAGCTTACACAATAGGCTTTTCCAGGCAACCACCCCCACCTATTCCTTTGATGAAATTCATCTTAGCCACTTATCGCCGCGTTCCCCAATTGGTGGTTGGTTCAATACGATGAATGCTCCTGGCTGGATATAGATAGTATATCATAACTTATCGAGATTTTCAAGAGCGATTTAAGGAGAAAAACCATGTCAACCAAATCAACATCCTACGTCGTCCACAACGCCACCAACAGTGCCGTCGGCGACAACGCACAGGCGACCAACACAATCAACACGCAGACAATCCTGCCATCGACAGGTGCCACCCCATCCACCATCAAAACTGAACACATGCAGCAAGCCGCCGATGTCATCACCCAGCGCGTACTTGCGCTGCTCAGTCCCCATCTCAAAGCACATGAAACCCAGATTATCAACGAGATTCAAACCAACGCCGTCCTCCAAACCGTCGCTGATGACACGCAGATGGTGATCCTTGAAAACATCCGTAGTCAACTGGTGCAGATGCGCCAGACATTGCAGGAGAACACACCACAGAACGCCGAGCAAGCCGCGTTCACCCATGCCGTGACCCAAGCCGCCGACCTGATCGAAGCGCCGGCACTAGATGCACGCCATCGGCTCAAGGTCGCCATCCCGCTCATGCCCGCTATTCTCAGCTATGAAACGGAGTTGGAACTCAACGAGCGGCTCAATTTGGAGGAATTATGGCTTGGGCTACGGCGTCAGGTCGCAAAGGTGATGAGGTAGGTCGGTGGATCGGTGGGTCGGTGGGTCGGTAGGTCGGTGGGTCGGTGGGTCGGTGGGTCGGTGGGTCGGTG
>JBCCFC010000098.1:0-17761 GCA_039029935.1 Chloroflexota bacterium | reverse complement strand
GCTGGAGCGCGGCGGCCTAGCGATTGACGATTAAATCCGTGTGAACTTGACTGATTGAGCTTGCAGTCTAGACCTCCGGTAGGTGAAACTAGGACAAAGTAATCGGGCAATTTTTGCAAAAATTGCCCGATTACTTTGTCCTATTTTCACCTACCGGAGGTCTAGACTGCAAGCTCAATCAGTCAAGTTCACACGGATTTAATCGTCAATCGCTAGGCCGCCGCGCTCCAGCCTGTTTCAACAGGCTTCCTGTGATAGACGCAGAATTGCATTCTGTGATAGACGCAGAATTGCATTCTGTGGATGTGGGTTATCACCAATGTCCAATATCACCCCGCCGATCCCTCAACCACAAACACATCCTGCCAAGACACCGCCGTAACCAACTGAATCATCCACGCTTCTAGCTGTTTCACATCATCCGCTTGCTCGATTTGTGCCAGTACGCTCTCTGGAACATCGGTGAACTTTTGCGCCAACTGCAAAAATAACATCCGATGCAAACTTTGCAGTTGACCTTCTTCAAGTCCCTTCTCGCGACCTTTCTCAAGTCCCTCCTCGCGACCTTTCTCAAGTCCCTCCTCACGACCTTTTTCCAACCCCTGCTCAAGTCCTTCTGCATGTCCTGCGGCGTGACCTGCACGATGACTGGATTGAAGTGTATCCTCATAGGCATTCTCATCAAGAATCTCAGCGCGCTCTGTCGGATTCAGCCCATCCTCGGCAATCAGTTCCATTGCCTTATGAAAAATATCTCGATCATAGTTTAGCCCAGGATTGGTCGGGTGTTTAAGGCTTTCAACCACTAAGTTCATCCAGTCGGCAACGCCTTTGGGTGTCTTTTCATCCACATAGTGAGGATTGAGAAAAAAGAGTTTATGTGGATAAACCTTAATGACTTCGCCCGTATGTGTCTTTGTTTCAATCGTGTTGGTCAGAATACTCTTTTGATAGGTCTTGTCTTGGACCTGCCGTGTAAGCCAAACAATCGTATAGACCGTGCGATCCATGCTATAGGTTCTGTGACTTTTGACCAGTTCAATAATCGCCACCAGAAAGTAATAGAAAAAGCGATCATAATGGTTGCCATATCGAACGCGTTGAATTTCAATGATGACGCGATTTTTTGGGTCATCGACAAAGATATCATAGGCAATATCCACATTGCCCACTGGTGGTGTGAATTTTTTCTCGGTTTCAATCTGATTTGCGGTTATTTGTAGGTCCAAACCAAGCAAATCCTTGATAAACTCATTCAGAACATCAGGATCGCGGAACAACTTTTTGAAAACAACCGAATTATCTAGCCTAGCAATATGCACGTTTTGGATTGATTTTTGCGTCATAAAACACTCCTCCCCATTTTTGGCTTATTTTTTGACCGTATTATCTCAAATAGCACAATCAACAACACATACAGAAGACCAGCTAAAGCATCTTCTCGAAAAAGATTTTATCATATCTGTGGTCCAAACAAAAGTAATTTCAACCAATCACAATTTGACAACAAACTAACCAGTCAGTATAATTATTTCGTCAGCAAAAAAGCAGAGATTTGCCTAAATTTGACGATTCCCCACATTGTCAGTATACTACTTGTCTTATGAGTAATGCGACACGACAAAAAATTATCACAACAACTGCCAGCCTCCTCGAGCGACAAGGGTATCATGCGACGGGTTTGAACCAAATCGTCAAAGAAAGCGACACGCCACGTGGGTCGCTCTATTATTATTTCCCAAAGGGCAAAGAGGAGTTGGCATCCGAGGCTGTGACCGAGCGTATGCAGGAGATGGCTGATCAGTCACGCCGTCTTTTAAGCCGAATCGAGGACCCAGTTGAGGCAATTCACACGATGATCATGGATATGTCGCGGCATATGGCACAGCAGGGATGTTGCACGGGAGCGCCGATTGCAGCGGTGGCGTTGGAAGCGTCAAATACAAGCGAGCGCATTCGCAAGGCCTGTGCCGAGGGGTATCAGGGTTTACAGGATGTGTTGGCGGCTAAGCTGGTGATGGGTGGGTTTCCGGCGGCAAAAGCGGCATCGTTATCAATTACGATTAATGCGGCTATCGAAGGGGCTATGATCCTGTGTCGTACCCAGCAGAATGCCCAGGTGCTTGCGGATGTAGCCGATAGCATGAAGACGCTATTGGAGAATGCTTGATAAGTCCAGACTGTGATTTGACCATTGCGTGATTGACCGATTTTTTTAGGCCCAAATTATACCAACTAGTCTATATAAATTTGATTATAAACTTAACTGAACAACATGGAGCGTTATGAATGTCTAATGTCAATGCAAATTTATTAAAAGGAGCGGCTGTCCTGTGGTTCATATGGGGTATTGTTCATGTGCTTGCGGGTGTGATGACCATGAACTCTATCCTCAGTGGGGATATCGCAGGCTCGATTGCGGGCATTGCCGATGCGGTTGACCCGGCGATGTTACAGATGGCCTATCCAGATGCGCTGGGTGGGCTGATTGGTCAGCATGGATTTAACCTGTTTTGGATTGGACTTGTGACAACAATCTGTTGTTTCTTTATCTGGCGAACAGGGAGCGGACCAAATGGTAATGCCATCTTTTTGGCGGCGATTACTGGCGGCTTGGCCGATGTCGGCTACTTTCTGTTTATGGATTTAGGCGGCTATGTCAATTTTGTCCCTGGCACGATTATGACGTTTATCTCTGCGGGGGCGATTATTTTGAGCTTTATTGCCTACTTCACAAGTGAGCGAGGATAACTGTATGACTATTTCTGAATTCAATACAAAAACTGCGCTGGTGACAGGCGCAAATTCCGGTCTTGGCTTTGAGGCAGCGGCGCAGTTAGCCGAGGCTGGGTATGGACGTGTCATTTTGGCATGTCGCACACTCGAAAAGGGTGCAGACGCAAAGGGCAAACTTGTAGAACGTGTTGGCCCAAATATTGCACCGAATACCTTTGAGACGGTCACTGTTGATGTTGCCAGCATCGCTTCAGCGGAGGCGGTGAGTGCCGAACTCATTGAGCGTGGCAACAAAATCGACACGTTGCTTCTCAATGCGGGCTTGGTTTCTGGTGAAGAGATGCGCAAGAGTGTTGATGGACTCGAAATCACCTTTGCCGCCTCCATGATCGGTCATCATATCATGGCAAACCGGCTGCTCAAGGCGGATATGCTCGTCGAGGGGGCGCGGGTTGTGATGGTGGGGTCAAGTGCTGCTAACAATGACGCACCTGCATTTCTAGGCATGACTGTGTATGATTTTGGAACGGGTGAGCCGACGGTGTTTGGCAAAACTCTACATGAGGCAATGATTGCTTTTGCCAAAGGTGACAAGCCTGATGCGTACAATTCACAGCGGTATTACGCAACAACCAAACTATTTTCAGCGTGGTGGAGTGCGGAGATGGCTCGGCAACACGGTGATCGTGTTGATGTTTTCACCGTTGGCCCCGGACCCAATATGGGAACCAATGTTGGGCGACATCAGAAGGGTTTTATGAAATTCATGATGTCAACCGTGATGCCACTCATGGGCAAATTGATGGGCATGAATCAACCAACCGCCGCTGGTGCCAAACGCTACCTGGATGTGCTGCACTATGTTGGTCAGGAATTTGAGCCGGGCCGAACGTACACTTCACCACCCAAAACGGGGCTGGGGCCATTGACGGCTGTTGAGTATCCACATATCCTAGATGTAGAACGCCAGCAAATTGCGTGGAGCGTACTAAATGAGCTTACAGGAATTTGAAAAGGGGAGCAATAATGAATATTAAGGACCGGAAAACCATTGTGATTACTGGTGGCACGGGCGGAATCGGTCGCCAGTCGGCCATTGGGCTGGCAAAGACGGGGGCACGGGTCGTCGTCACGGGACGCAACAAGGAACGTGGTGAGGCAAGTGTGCAGGAGATCAAACAGGCCAGTGGCAACGACGACGTACACCTTGCCCTTGGCGATCTTGCTGTGCAAGAAAGCATCCATAACCTCGCCAAGGACATTATCGAACGCTTTGAGAAAATTGACGTACTTATCAATAATGCTGGCTCGTTTGCGACTGAGTTAGCGTACACAAACGATGGCTTCGAGCAAAATTTTGCGATCAACGTCGTCGCGCCCTATGTCCTCACCCGACTCTTGGCACCTGCCTTGGAGGCCACAAAACCTGCCCGCGTCATCAACGTAACTGGTGGCTTCCCCTTTGGGCAGATCGATATTACCAACCTTCAAGCTGAGAAGGGCTTTTATGGCATGTCTAACTATAGCCATTCCAAACGGGTTATGGAAGCCATGAGCCTAGCCCTCGCACGCGAAATGGAGCCACGAGGTATCTATGTCAATGTGATTTACCCAGGTAGCGCAGCGACATCGATGAGCCAGAACGTCAAGTTCTCTAACTTTCCTTGGTATGCCCGTATTCTTTACCCTCTTTTCCGCTTCCTGGTCCGCGATGACGGTGGCAAGGGTGCGCAGAAAGCGGCGCGCTCCACGATCTGGGCAGCCAATGCACCCGAAATGGAGAGCAAGAGTGGTCAGTATTTCGACACCAACTGCAAGCCTGCCCAATTCCACGCCTCCATCCATGATCTCAAAAATCAGGAATCCATTATTCATGTCATCACCCAAACACTCAAGGGCTAACATAACACAGGGAAAACCCCAAAAGTTGTAGGGAATAACGGCTGAGTGTGATACTTGACCCGACCTCCGGTAGGTGTCCGCCGGATAAATAATCGATACTCAAACATGCTCTGGGCGGACACCTACCGGAGGTCTCTTTCCATACGAGGCTAGGCCACACGCTTCTCACACAAATTTTATGAGTCTACTCATGGTTGATTATGAGTAGACTCACTTTACCAAGGCACAGGGCGTTGCTACACTAAATCAGTCAAACAATCGTTCCTCAATGGATTTTCTCATAACTTCTTCATAATTCCCTGACAACTCTATGTTATACTGGTCAGTATAACCTGACACACACTCAGACACGAATAATCAAATGGAGAGTCCATGATTCGGAAAAAGGGCAAGGGCGCAGCTAAGGATAACGTCCAGCACGAGAGCAAACGACCACCTGTGATTGAGATTGACAACCTTACCAAAACCTATGTGATGGGGACAAACAAGGTCCATGCCCTCAAAGGGGTTTCGCTGACCATTAACGAGGGCGAATATGTAGCGATTATCGGCACGAGTGGGTCGGGCAAAAGCACGTTGATGAACATGATCGGGCTGTTGGATCGACCGACAGAGGGGAGCTATCGGTTGCGGGGCGAGGAGGTAAGCCAGTTGAGCAAAAATCGACTGGCCGATCTGCGCAACCGCGAGTTGGGCTTTGTCTTCCAACGCTACAATTTGTTGGCGCGTACCAACGCCCGTCGTCAAGTTGAGCTACCACTCTTCTATGCAAATGTGCCCTCGCGCCAAGCCTCCAAAATGGCAATCGAGGCACTGTCACGTGTGGGATTGGGGGATCGCGCCGACCATAAACCCGACGAGCTATCAGGTGGGCAGCAACAGCGTGTCTCGATTGCACGCGCACTGGTCAACCGTCCCAGTCTGCTGCTGGCGGATGAGCCGACGGGGGCGTTGGATACACAGACGGGCAACGAGGTGCTGAATCTCTTCCACGAGCTGAACGCGCAAGGGCTAACCGTGCTGGTGGTCACACATGATATGGAAGTGGCAAGCCAAGCACAGCGCGTGATCACATTGCGTGATGGTGAAATTCTCAGTGATGAACGGACATAAGCGACTATGAAAATACTGCGTTATTTACGTGTTGCCATCGAAAGCATCATCGCCAACAAACTGCGCTCGGTGCTGACCGCGCTGGGCATCATCATTGGTGTGGCGGCGGTGCTGACAACGATGGGCATTGGAACAGGTGCGGCGGCCAGCATCACCGAGGATATCGAAAGCACAGGCACAAATCTGCTGACTGTCAGTGCAGGTGGCGGTAACTCTAGTGGTAGCACACTCACGATGAGCGACGCCTTGGCCTTGGCCGACCGCTCACTCCATCCTGATTTGGAGATGGTTGTGCCAGCCTACTCTGGCAACGCTATGCTGACCTTTAACGACATCGACAGCCAAAATGAAGTTCTGGGAACATTGCCCAACTATGCTATTGTGCGCAGCGTTGATCTGGAGGTCGGTCGCTTTTTCACACAGCAAGAGGTGGACAATCAGTCACGTGTGACCGTCATGGGCTTTACAGTGGCCGAAGACCTCTATGGCTCGCCACAGGCAGCGTTGGGCCAGACCGTGCGCATCAACAACGATGATTTTAGCATCATTGGCGTATTGGAAGAGAGTGGTGGTGGTGGCCCCTTTGCAGGCAACGACAGCCAGTCCTTTATTCCGCTGACCATTGCCCAAGGACGCATCTTTCAGGCGTCACGCTATCGCGGCGACTACACCATCACCAATATTAGCATCCGTGCCGCTGACGGCGAACGGCTTGATGAGGCTGAACTCCAGATTGAGCAAACGCTGCGCCTCCGTCATGGCTTGGGCGTGGATGATGACAATGACTTTACCGTGTTCAACCAGGCCAGCCTGCTGGATGTAGCCATGACCATTTCACGCACACTGTCTGTCTTTCTGGGCAGCATCGGTGCAGTCAGCCTGCTGGTGGGTGGCATCGGCATCATGAACATCATGCTGGTTTCGGTCACAGAGCGCACCCGCGAAATCGGTCTGCGCAAAGCACTGGGCGCACATGACAACGACATTCTACTGCAATTTATCATCGAGGCATTGGTCCTTTGTTTGCTGGGCGGAATCATTGGCATCGCCTTTAGCTATGGGGTCGGATTTTTGGTCAACCAAATACCAAACTTCCCTTTCCCTGTCATCATCAGCCCGGGGGCATTGCTGTTGGCCTTGGGGGTCAGCACAGGCAGCGGTGTGGTGTTTGGGTTCTATCCAGCATTACGTGCGACACGGCTCGACCCGATTGATGCGCTTCGGTATGAATAGTGGTCGGTATGTCGGTGGGTCGGTGGGTCGGTGGGTCGGTTACTGAGCACCAACATACCAGTAGGTCAGAAAAAAGTAATAAACTTGGACATTATCACACATGAGAAGACTTTGGATTTGGTTAGTCATTGCCGCTGTACTGGTTGCACTGGTTGGCGCGTTCATCCTGCGCAGTCGTCTGAACGGCACTAATAGCACGGTCACGCCAAGCCAGCAGGTGCAGGGTGGCGGGTTCGCCCCGATTGATGTCGTTGACGAGACCGAGACTGTACAGATTCGCCCAGCGGCCTCAATTATCGAGCAGGTCAGCGCATCGGGCAACATTGCGCTCATCAGCCAACAATATGTGGTGCTGGAGGTATTGGGACGGGTGCAGCAAATTGCCGTCAACCCCGGCGATACCGTGCAGGCAGGTGACTTGCTAGTGGCATTGAACAGCCAGGAGTTGGAGCGTGCCGTGCGTCGCGCCGAACTGAGCTTGGAGTCCAATAAACTCCAGTTGGATAAACTGCTCAAGGATGCAGATGATGCGGAGATTGCGCTGGCGCAGGCCAATTTGCAGACCGCACAGGAAAATTTTGCCGATGTACAGGCAGGTCCAAGCGCAGAAGAACTATCAGCAGCGGAGAGCAATCTGGCCTCCATGCAAGCGCGCTACAACGACCTGCTCAATGGTCCCTCCGATGCTGAGTTGGTACAGTTACAGGCCAACTTGAAGCGGACCGAGGTCGCGCTGGCCGATGCACAGAGTGCCTATAACGAAATTGCGTGGCGCAATGATGTTGGCTTGACGCCCCAATCGGTTCAACTGCAAAGTGCCACCATTGACTATGAGGCAGCACGGGGTGCATATGAGGAATCGATCACCGTCTCGCAGTCCGACCTGCAAGGGGCGTTGAGCAACATGCAGGATGCACAGCAACGGCTCAATGACTTGCGTGAACAGCCGACCAGTGCTGAGTTAGCGACTGCTGCCGCCAGTGTCGTTGAGGCACAATCTACATTGGACTCACTGCTAGATGGGGCCGAGTCAGAAGACATCCGCTCGGCTGAAATTTCGGTGGAGCAGTCGCTGGTGGAGTTGGAACAGGCATACACCAACTTGGCACAGGGCAATGTGACCGCGCCCATCGCGGGTACAGTCCTAGAGATGAACTTGGAAGTCGGTCAGCAAGGATCAACAGGACAGGTGGTCGCCATCATCGCCGACCTCAACCAGCTTGAGTTGACGATTGACGTGGCCGAGGTTGACATCAGCCAGTTGAGCATTGGTCAGCAAGCAGAGATCACGATTGACGCCTTTCCGGGTGAAGTCTTTGCGGGTAAGGTGGCACGCATCGCCCCCACCAGCGAGGCAACCCAAGGGCTGGTCAACTACCCTGTCACCGTGCGCCTGATTGAGGGCGAAGGCAACCTCGACGCCGTGTTGCCCGGCATGACCGCCGTCGCCCGCGTCCTCGACACCGAAGCACCCGACGGCTGGGCAGTCCCTACCAACGCCCTCCAACCACGTGATGGTGAGCGTATTGTCTATGTGGTGCGTGGCGAACAGGCCATTCCCATCGCCGTCACCGAAGGTGTTGTGCAAGGTGAATGGACCATTGTTCAGTCTGCTGATTTGCAAGCGGGTGATTTTGTGGTAGGGACGTTGGCGTCCTTTATTGATCAGGATGCGGGTGGGTTTGGGAATGGGCCACCGCGTGGGCCGGATGATTAGGAACGCGGATTAAATAAAACTGGAATTGCTTTCGCTCGGTCGCCCGTCGCCCTCGCCCACACTGCACATTTTGAGCCACTGTCAAGGTTTGCGGGTCTATCCCGCCAGTTTGGTTTGTACTATTCCTCACACATCCGCTATTCGTTGTCGCTTGTGTAAAACAAACAACCTTAGCTTGTATAACTTCCATCAAAGTCACCGTGTAATTTGACAGGGAGATGGGCATTTTGTGTAAATATATATCAGGACCATTCGTGTAAACTTAAGAGGTAGATGGGTGGTCAGTAATCAGTATTCGGTAGGTCAGTACACGGGTACTGATTACTGACCTACTGACCACCGACGTACCAATTCACGCTTAAGTTTACACGAATGATATCAGGACTTGACACCGTCCGTTTACGGCGGTGTGGGTTTATACGCAATTAATTCTTGAATTTTCATTAACAGGTTTTCTGTATTAGAATGGGACCTAGAGAGTTCTCTGCAATCGTATGAGATTTATTTTGTGACTTCATACTTTTCAAACAGCTTCTACGAGGTACAACTATGACTACCAACCATACAACCAGTCTTACAACAAACCGTCAATCCCGTCGTCCCAACGTCATCCTGATGGGCATCGATTCGTTGCGTCGTGATCACATGAGTTGCTACGGCTATCATCGCCTAACCACACCGCATATTGATCAGTACGCAAAGAAAGCAACCCTGTTTGAAAATACCATCAGCGCGCATATCCCGACAACGAGTGCTTATGCGTCGATGTTGACGGGGCTGGATGTGATCAGTACACAGGTGGTGGCGTTGCGGCACAGAGGACCGCTGCGTTCAGAGGTTAAGACATTGGCCGAGATTTTACGCGACGAAGGCTACAACACCACATGTGTTGGCTTTTCGGGGAACCCCAGTTCACGCGGGTTTGATACCTATCTCGATTATGAGGGATGGGGTAGTTGGAATGAAGGGCGTAGTCCCAAAGCCCAAAATCTCAATGATGTTGCGATTCCCGAAATGGTGCGGCTGGCCCAAGCATCCGAGCCGTTTTTCCTTTTCCTCCGTCACATGGACCCACACGCCCCCTACCTCCCACCCGCACCCTATGAGCGCGCTTTCTATCACGGCAACGAGACCGATCCCGCCAATCAGTCGATGAACCCCGTCATGAATTTCAAGCCTTTCCGTGATTGCTTTGCCTCATGGATGCCCCCCGGCATTACCGACAAGGACTACGTGATTGCGCAATATGATGGGGCCATTGCCTATATGGACGCCTGTATCCAGGGCATCTTCAGCGCGGTTGAGAGCCTTGGAATCGAGGACGAAACAATGGTCATCATCAACGGTGATCATGGAGAGACACTCTATGATCATGAGTGCTGGTTTGACCATCATGGCCTGTATGAGCCGACGTTGATGGTTCCGTTGATTATCCGCTATCCGGGGAAGATGCCCGAAGGCAAGCGTGTTGCCGGGTTCAACCAGCATAAAGACCTTGTGCCGACGATCCTTGATCTGGCAGACTTATCACAGGACACACAGGATATCGCCTTTGATGGTCGCAGTTTAATGGATATGGTACATGGCGAGGTTCCCTCGTTTGAAAGCGAAATGTATATTACCGAGTGTACGTGGATGCGTAAACATGGCTGGCGTACACCGGAGTGGAAGCTCATACTCGCCTTGGAGCCAGATTTTCATTTCAAGCCCGAAATCGAACTCTATAACCTGTCCGTCGATCCTGAAGAGAATAATAATGTCGCTGATGAGAACCCCGACGTGGTCGACCTGTTGCGCACCCGGATGGATGCTTGGATCGCCCGCCGCGAGCAAGAAAGCGGACTACTCAATCCGATTCATCACCAAGGTGACTGGCATGGACACAAGGGAGTTGGCCCGTTTAACACCAGTCAGCAAGCGTATGATACGTTGTATATTGGCAGCTTGGAGGTTGGGGCGAAATTACAGTCACAGTCTCGCGAAGACTAAGGTGCAGAGGTGAGTGGATCGAATCGTAGGGGCACGGTGTGGTGTAAATGACCAATTTATTCGCTGAAATTGGTCATTTACACCACACCATGCCCCTATCGGAGTTCTAAATACCCCTGTGGCGAAACACCGACTAACTGCCGAAATGTTTGGCTAAATGCGCTCAGACTTTGATAGCCGACAGTCAACGCCACCTCCGTGACAGAGACACCGGGTTGTGTGAGCAGTTCCAGTGCCCAGATAATCCGCGCCACACGGATGTATGTGCCAAAGGTCATCCCCAGTTCGGCCTTGAACAGACGCATCAATGTTCGTTTGGAATAGCTAAATTGTGCAGACACAACGTCAAGGGACAGATCACCCGCCAGATTCTGCTCAATATACTCAATGACACGGCTCATTTGCGGATGCTCGGTGACAGGGAGAATTAAGGGCAGTGAATCTTTGATCCAGACACTTGTCAACAGGCGCAGTGTTTGAAAAAATTGACGTTCCAGTTCATCAGCTTCATCCTCAAAATGCCACTTTTCGGTATACAGGATCATTTCCCTCGCCAGATTACTCACCGTAAAGACGCGAAACTGTTTCAAAACAGGGTCAATGTCATCTTCAACATGAAAGTATAGATTGCGCCAATGCAACAGCGTAGAGTTTGAGTAGACCTTGTGCTCCGTCTGTGCTGGAATCCAGGCAGCGTGTCTGGCAGGCAGAAAAAAATGATGTTGTCTCGTTTGCAGATGGACAACACCATGCTCGGCATACAGGAACTGGTGTTTTGAATGCGTGTGCCAATCGGTCGTGAATTGGCCGATCTGCAAATGAACCGCAAACGTATCTTTGGCGATGTCATTCGCTGCGGTTGGAAATCGATTGTTCAGATTTGGCATTTTAGAGCAAATTTATGTCACTTATTCGGTAGAGCGTCATGCTCTTTTAGGATACACTCATAGGAAGTCATATGACGTTATCTTAACATCTATCTGAAAGTGAGTAAACAAATGTCAACCATTGCGTTGGGGCAGTCCAATTTGGGACGAAAAAAACTCTTAACGGCTTTAACCACTGGGCACCTTGTCAACGATTTCTATCTACTCGTTCTCCCATTTCTGATTCCAACCTTTATCGCCACCTTCAACTTGAGCTATTTTCAGGCGGGGTTACTGGCCTTAGCCACAACGGTCTTTTCGGGCGTGATGCAGCCTGTGTTTGGCTTTCTCGCCGACAAATATGCGATCAGAAAAAGGATCATCATTGCTGGGTTTTGCGCCTTTGGCCTTGGATTAATGTTGATGGGGTTGGCACCGACCTATACGGCGATTTTAGCCGCCTGTTTTGTCTACGGACTGGGGATGACCACGTTTCACGCCCAATCCACCAATTTTCTGACAACCGCCTTTGCCGAAACAAAAGGGCGGGCGATGGGCATTCACGGCATCGGTGGGGCCATCGGCAACTTTCTCGCCCCAACGCTCGTGGCCTTATTGGTGACCTATATTGGGTGGAGAAGCGGCGTGTTTGTGCTGATGATACCAGCCATCCTGGTCATTGTACTCTTAAGCGTGGTTCTCAAAGAGCGACCCAAAGCCGCCGTTGAAGGGTTCTGGCAAGGTATCTCTCGGAATCTGATCACGCTCGCCCTTGTCTATTCCTTGATTATGATGGTCTTTCAGAGCTTTCTGACATTTTTGCCAACCTATCTGGTAGAGCAGGGTTCATCTATCAGTCAAGCGGGCAGTATTTCATCCCTAATGCTTCTGATCGGATTTTTGTCACAACCCTTGGGTGGCTATCTGTATGACAAAATGGGTGGCAGATTTGTGTTTATTGTGAGCGCGGTGGGTGCTGGCAGCGCGCTCTGGTTGTTTACCTTTAGCCAAAGCATTGTGTTTATTATTCTGGTGGGTGCATTTACCAGTTCACTATTCCCAGTGGCGCTAACGATGAGCAGCGAAATCTCGACCGGAAACCGAGTGGGCATGAGCGTTGGTCTTGTATTTGGCATCTCCTCCACACTGTCCGCATTTGCATCAACCGTCACTGGCTATGTCGCCGATATGTTGGGACTCAATCTGGCATTTCAGTTTTTGGTTGTGTTGGCAGCGATGGCGATAGGTCTGGCCCTGCTTCTGCCGCGGCGAAAGAGTGGGGCTTAGGGCGAATCTACAGAAATAAATATACGCGGAGTAGGCGTTCTCTAACGCCAGCATATCCCTGTAAAACCTGCAGTAGAGACTGCTAACTCCGCCACCTATAGGTATTTTATTCTGTGGGATGGCCTAGAAAAAACTAACGTAACCTAACCATTCCTCATCGGCGTAATCACAACATCCTCCGCGTCGTTCGCCCCGATAATTTCCTCAAAGGCGTGATACAGCCGCTGAAATGACCGTGACCGCTCATAGACCAATGTGAAATCCATTTGTCGTGTATAGGTTGACTGATCCTGTGTGGGCTTATAGCCAAACTGCTTTCGTAACCATTCTTTAGCACCTCGTCTCTCTTCGGGTTCTCCATCGTAGGGCATTGCGCCTTCGTGAATCGACTCAATGCTTGCCAAAAACCACGATTCATATTCACATTTTGCACAGACAATCACGACTGAAAATGGAAGCCGTTCCATCTGGTGGATACGCTGTACGAGTTCGGCTGATTTCTCTTTGGGGCAGTCGTCATCCATGTCGAGTAGCACCAAGACAGCTGCACAATCAGGATAACTTTTGTGTGAGCGTATAGATTGCTCGAATTGCGAACCCGTAAAAAACTCCTGATAGGACATTCGATATGCGGAATGCTTGCCCTGTGGGAATAGATGCCAACAGCCCAACTCATGGAGCATTCTACCGACAAGCACAACGATAGCCGACTGTTGTCCACGTTTCCCTTTATTTGCTTCACCATGTCCTTCAACAATGGCATAAATCTTGTTTCGTTGGTTCAATGTGAGTGCATCCTCTTGGGTCAGTGTATTGGCTCTGGTTCATCTCGAATTAATCCCTGCGAACGCATCAAGCTGCCAACAGAAAATAGTCGTTGTGTAATCAAGTCTCGCTGAGTTCTGTCAATCGGGGCAACGAAAGTCTTACCCTCAATTTTTTCAACCACACGCACTTGGTCTGCGGAACACATCTCTAATAAATCTGGATGGTGTGTTGTTACAAGGATTTGGCAACGATCTCCATATATCTCAATTTCTTCCCATAGAGATGCGATTAAATCAGGATGAATGGCGAATTCGGGTTCCTCCAAGCAGAGTAGCGTTCTGGGTTCATCTTGATAGAGTGCAACCAAAATACCCAACAGACGACGCGTTCCATCCGACTCCATCGCCAAATCAAAGATGGCGGGTGTACTGCCGTTCATCTGATGGTGCAGTTGTGTCACAAAAAAACTACCAAGTTTGAGTATTTGCAAGTCGATTACATCAGGGAAAACATGCTTGACCGTTTTATAAAAGGTGGGCAGGTAAGGGCCATTGCGCTGCTTCATTTCGTGCAGCGTTGATGACAGGTTCACGCCATCTTCCTCTAGCGGATATGGGTCCATGATTTTTTGGGGATGTGCAAGCACGTCCGGTGAAATATTGTAAAAAGAAAATCCAATAAGATAGTCATAGACTTTTTGATAGAGTTCATCAGTGGTCAGTAACGATAGCACCAGTGATTTAGGTGCTCTACCAGAATACATGGTATTTGGCGTGTTTCGTTTCCACTCGCCCTGTTCAACTTCATATCCATAATGGGTATCTGAAACAAGATCATGAACTTCACATATTTCTCGTTGCACTTGATGTTGCGTTGGCAATGTGCCACCCAGCGCAAAGCTATATGTGGCCTCAATCTCATCGGTTTCAATCGTTACGCCCATTTCGACATCACGCAACTCGTCGCCCTGAGACCAAGTTCGGACGGAGATCATACCGCCACGCTTGTTCATGGCCGCGTCCAAACCCAGCAAAAAGGCTTCACGCATAAAGCGCAACACATCAACCATATTACTCTTGCCTGACCCATTCTCGCCGACAAAAATGGTAATTGGTTCTAACTCAACGGCTACGTCTTCTAAACTTCGGTAATTTTTGACCCACACTTTTTTTATCATGCCATAGACCGCCTTTCTCATGTAAAAAAGAGTTTATTATATAACGACATTGTACCACTCTATTTCTTTCGACGGCTTTTCTTCTTCTCAATCGGAAATAAACTGGTGTACTGTTGATAAAGCTCAAAGAGGAAAGCAACACGGTCCGTCTCTGTTTTGAAACTTCGTCTACCATAAGCAGCATCAACCGCTCTATCCAACGCACGGTGAGATCTGAGCAAAGAGGATGGCATTGTCAGCGGATCATAGAGGTCGGCGAGCGTGGCATCAGGGTATTCACTACGTGTTTCGAGAATGGCTTGGGCTTTGTCTTCGATAGCTTGACGTTGTTTATCGGTGGGGTCTTGTGGCCACGGGAAGTTATTGTAAACAATGTCTTTGGAGTATCGGTAATCGCTTTTGAGGCGACCACAGACGGCTCGCATCCAAGCATTATGCATGGTTGATAGTAAAATACCAAAATGATATAAACTTGCATTCGGTACAATCTTGACCAGATTGCTGCACATAGTTTCAGGAGTTTCAAAACCAATGGGAATATAATTTCGACGCTGAGATGAGACTTCAGGCACAATCAAATACGTATCGGTCGGGATATTCTCAACATGAAATCGTGTTGGTGTATCAGCCAATTTGCGTGTTGGTGCGCTCTTGCTGGCAAGCCGCGACTGGCGCACTGCCTCAATCCGTTTGCGCGCTTCCGGCATGTGCTTTAGCTCATTAGGTGGGCACTCACCCAACCATAAGCACCAGCGTTCATAGCCGTTGATAAATTCGTGCGCACCCAACCACCGACGAAACCAAGGTTTGGCTTGCGGTTCAATTTGTAAGAATATATCCCGTTCCTCAGTTGTGAAAAGATAGTTACCACCGTCAATCGGCTTGTTACCAATCCCAATTTCTGGCACAGGACAGATTGGTTGCTTTCGACGAGTCACAAAGATATCGATAGCATCAACCAAATAGGGATTGATGTGAGCCACTTCGATTTCGAGTGGATCCCCTTTGATGTCCTCGTATTCAAAAAGCCGCTTGGGTGTCACTTCTTGCAAACCAAAGCCGATGATGACACAGTGGACCGCCGCCTTGCCTTTGGCTTCATTGCTCCATGAAAAGGTACGATGGGCAAAGTGAATTTTAATTTGCTGTGCCAGCAACCAACCCCACAGCACACCCACCTGTTCGCCGGATGTAATCGAATTAGTAGAAACAAAGGCGCAGCGAATGTCGGGGCTGGCCTTAATGTAGCGTGCTGATTTGACATACCACGCCGCTACGAGGTCAAGTAACCCGGCATTTTTGATGCCATCAAAGACGATCTTGACATCATCACTCTGTGTGCTATCGAGATATTTTGCGCCGACAAAGGGTGGGTTACCCATGATGTAGGTGAGCTTATCAGCAGAGACAACACCCTGCCAGTCAATATGTAGCGCGTTGCCATGCACAATGTTGGCACTAGAGCGAAGCGGGATACGCGCGAAGTAAAGGCCAAACTCTTCGGATACGAGCAAGTTCATCTGATGATCCATCAACCATAATGCTACCTGTGCAATCTGTGCGGGAAACTCCTCAATTTCGATACCATAGAATTGATCGACATCGACCTTTGTTAAGGAATCCACGTCTAACACCATCTGACCACTTTGATTGGCGGCGCGCAGCACTTCTAATTCGAGTAAACGCAACTCGCGGTAGGCGATGACTAGAAAGTTGCCACAGCCACAGGCAGGGTCAAAAAAGGTGAGACTGCGGAGCTTTACATGAAAGACATTCAGCCTGTTTTTGTTGTGTTTTACACGCTTAAATTCGGTGCGTAGTTCATCCATAAAAAGCGGATTAATGAGCTTAAGAATGTTGGTCTCGCTAGTATAGTGCGCACCCAGATTCCGTCGCGCTTTTTTGTCCATGATTGACTGAAAGAGTGAGCCAAAAATCGCAGGCGAGATGCGACTCCAGTCCAATGCACAACAATCAAGCAGTGTCTGGCGCATGGTGCTGTCAAAGGCTGCGGGAGGCAAAAACTCCTCGAAGAGCTTTCCATTGACAAAGGGGAATGCTGCCAACTGTTCGTCTAAATTACGTAGACGTTTCTCCGCTGACGTGTTGAGAACATGAAAAAAGGTGGTCAGATGCGAGGCTAAATCTGCGCCATCTTCGCTAGTACGTGATTCGATATAGTCTTGAAACTGCTGCCGCTGAAAGATACCCGTGTCTTCGGCAAAGAGGCAGAAGAGTAGCCGCACCAGATAGACCTCTAATACATGCCCCTCGTAGCCAACTTCTTTCATCTGATCATGCAGTCGCCCCATGCGTTCGGCAGCATCAATATTCACAGGGTCTTCGGCTTGGGTGCGATGTGTTTGATAGCCAGCAATGAAGCCAAAAAGGTTAATGTGCTGATGTAGTTCTACAAGCGAAAACTCGTTTTCAGTGTCTTCATCCAAATCATAGAGCCGAAAACGTTCAAAGTCTGAGACAATGAGATAGCGAGGCAATTCGCGGTCTTTGAGTCCGGGGAAATAGTCCAATGCCTGCGCGTGGGCGCGGTCCAAGTCCTTACCACGTGATTTGTGTTCGATGAGCAGCACACCCTTCCAAAGCAGATCGATGTAACCATCTTTACCATCAATTTTTTTGACACGCTGCTCAAAACTAGCAATGCGTCGTCTGCTCACCCCAAAGATGCGAAAGAAGCCATCCCAAAAGGACTTGGCCTCAGCTTCCTCAGAAGATTCATCGGCCCATTCTTTGGAAAATTCAAGGGCACGGTTACGTATTTCATTCCAACTCAGTGGCATAGCGGTTTCCTTATTGTATGTTGTGAGAGATTAAACCAGCAATATCCCTATCTTACACCTCAAAGTATAGTAGATTGCGTTCTCTCATACGCTCTTCCAAACGATTGCATATAGATTATACTTTATTGTGTATCTATTGATTACAGACACGAGTCCAATTATACAAAATTAT
>JBCCFC010000097.1:0-17847 GCA_039029935.1 Chloroflexota bacterium | reverse complement strand
ATTTGTTGCAAACGGCTGGCGCCAACCGTGTGCTGACCGTTGATCTGCACGCCGAACAGGTGTGACACCTGGATATTGCTCTTTAAAATGTTGTGCCATTGTCGGAATCGCGGTCAAGTGATCTACAGGCATACTAAAGAAACCATGCACCTGTTCGGCGTGCAGATCAACGGTCAGCACACGGTTGGCGCCAGCCGTTTGCAACAAATCTGCAATAAGCCGCCCAGCAATCGAGATGCGTGGGGCATCTTTTTTATCCGAGCGCGCATATGAATAATAGGGTATCACAGCGGTGATACGCTGCGCCGATGCGCTCCGCAGTGCATCCAGTGTGATCATCAACTCCATAATATGAGTACTAACAGATTCAGTGAAAGATTGAACAACAAATACATCGCGTTCACGCACATTCTCCATCACTTGAACATGGAGATTGTCATTGGAAAAACGCGAAATACCCAACTGGCTCAAAGGAATATTGAGATAGTCACAGATTTCTTGGGCCAATGCAACATTTGAATTGCCAGCAAAGACCCGAAGCTGGTGTTCCATAAAGTTAAAACTCCTGTGTTTTTGGTAATAGCTATGGTTTGCTTATTGTTTCCTGACAACAACGCGCATGACATCATAGTCATGACAGCCAAAACGATATTTGTAGGCTTCATCGCCCTGCATAAAGTCAAAGACCTTGCAGCCGCGCGCAATGGCGTATTGAATGCCATAGGCCAACAACACCCAACCAGGGCTGAGATGGGCATGGATATCTGGCTGATAGCCGGAATTGTATAACAGAAAGTGACCGTTGTGTTCAAAGGCAAAGACGGTTGCCGCATTTTCGCCATTGAGTCGCAAAAAGAGCAAGCGTAGATAGCCTGCATCCAGCATTGCTTGCGCCATTCCTCGGAAGAATCGCTCCATCTCTGGCGTCATAAACTCGGCTTTGTCCTCGCGGCTGGCGCGTTGGAGACGAATAAAGTCATCCATCTCGGCTTGGAGGTCATGTTCTGGTCCCACTACATAAAAATCGGCGGTGGTTTCACGCTCTACACGCCGTTGTTTGCGCCGAATCTCATGTCGCTGTTTTTTGTCGACCACCTCTCGCAGGTAGGTTTCGTAATGCATTGGCAACACAAATTGTGGCGCGACATCTTCTTTTGTCACTGTCACTGTGCAACCTGCCTCTGAGTAGAGAGCTGGCGCAACCTGATAGGTCTGGCTGGCTTGTGGCAAATTGCAGAGGTCCAAAATATCCCAGACAGGTGATATTTGTGGGTCATCCACCATCAGCCATTGATATAGCTCTCGATAGACCGCCTCTTCCCAGCCCGCCGCAATAATTGCATCCAAATAGTCGCTGACCTCAATACAGCCGACAAGGGTAAGTTGGCGTTTGCCTGCATAGGCTGGGTCAGGGTAGGTATCTGCAAACGTAAAGGCATAGAGCGGTACAATACCCACCAGCGTTTCCTGCTGATCGTAAAAAGCGACAATCCACAAATCACCTGTACCCAAATAACGCCACCACGTTGTCTGCCACTCATGGGTCAGAAAAAACGAATTAAAGCGGCTCTTCTGGAGCAGTTGGTTCCATTCATCAGCCAGCACCTCAAATCCATTGGGGCTGGCATCAGGGCCATATACTTTGTAGGTGACAGCCTGCGGTGAACTGCACCCATCTGATATTATTTCATCACTAGACAACGAGTCTGTTCCATGCATTGACATCAATGTTTACGCTCCTTATAAAAAGCTGAAAGGTTGAAGAGTTGAAAGGTTGAAAAGTTGAAAGGTTGAAGAGTTGAAAATAAAATCATCAACGCTCAACAACTCACTATTCACTATTCACTATTCACTATTCACTCTTTAATACGGTCGATCCGGTCTATTGAGCAGGCGGATCAGAAAGATGCTGACACCCCCAATCATGACCAATATACTCGCCAAAACACCGACTGTCCCTAACCGCTGCCAAATGCTCGTATTGGAAGGGGTGGCAGGCAGCGTTTCGGGCGCATCAAAGGAAAATCCCCCGCTATCTCCACCATTGGTTGTATTGCTGGCCGTCACTTCCGTGACTTCGGGTGTCGGCGTGTCAGCAGTATCAACTGCTTTTGATTGCACCGTTGCCTTGGACTGAGTCGTGCTGGTATCAGTTGTTAGCGTCGGAGTATCGGTTGGCGCACGAACGGGACGTATCTGTGTTGGTGTGGGGGTTGGTATGGCTGTTGGCGGGTTCGTTTGGGTTGGGCGAGCAGACTGGGTATCATCGCTAAATAAAGTATTGGGCGTCGGTGTAACTGCACGATAACAGACACTAAAGGTCACATCATCCAAATACATCCATGTACGCCTGCCATTGCCATCATTAAAGACATTAAAATAGAGATAAAATGCCTGCCCACGATAGGGTGTCAAATCAATAAATTCTTGCTGCCAGCCTGCGTTGATTTGACGAACACGATAGACAATCGCTAAGGTCTGCAAGTTGATGTCTAGTAAGATCAACTCTTGGCGATCATGAAAGCGATTGGGGCTTTCCGAGGCGGATTCCTCGCTACGAGAGTAATGCCACCAACGAACCTCGGCAGTGTGCGCATCTTTAGGGATGGCAACCAGTTGTCGCACCGACGAATAGCTGAGGATATCGTTCTCGTTGCCAGGGGTATTGCCCATCAACACCGACCGTGCTTCACTTTTCTGTTCGGTTGCAATATATCGAGGTGGCCTTGGATCACCGCCAAAAATCCAATAGCCAGAGGACTCAAATCCGCCATTATAAAATTGGGTCAGACAGCCTTGGTGTTTGGTTGGCAATGGCGTCGGCATGAGGGTTGGGGTGAGCGTTGGCGGAATGGCTGTATGGGTCGGTGTAGGTGTTGCTGCTGGGGTTGTCGGTATTGGCTCTGTCGTCGCGGTCTGAGTACTGACAGGCGAAGCGTCAATCGTTGGTATAGCAATTGGATCAGGGTTTTCTGTCGGTGTCGCCGTTGGGTTATCGATTGGCACTTGGGTTGGGAGTACAATGGTTTCCTCATCACAGGCGAGGATAGATACATTATCGATATACATGGCTGTGCGTCCTGCAATGCCATCATTGATCACACCAAATTCTAGCCGAATCCGTTGTCCAGCACGAGCTGTGAGGTCTCGTTGTTGCATAATCCAACGACGCTCATCTTGGAGGTCTGACATTGCTCTTCCTTCAAAATGGTTTGT
The DNA here is from genome assembly GCA_039029935.1 of Chloroflexota bacterium. Classification (GTDB taxonomy): domain Bacteria; phylum Chloroflexota; class Anaerolineae; order Caldilineales; family Caldilineaceae. The sequence goes on along the minus strand of JBCCFC010000097.1, from coordinate 14,631 downwards.
AAATGCATTGTAGTAGCGCATAAATTGAACATCTCCTCTCACAGGCTCCATATCATAATGAATTGGATAGTAATGAAAGGTAAAAATAATGCGCTGAACATCAGTTGGTAAGGTCACAGTCTGGTGAATAATGCTTGTGCTAGGGATGTTCTCGACGAGATCACTGTTCCCAACCAGTATTGAATAGCTACTACCAGCAAATGTGATGTCTTGCACATATTTAGGAGGACGCTCGCTATCAAATATATTCCAGCCGCTGCCAAATTGCTCAAAGCCACCGTTGACCACAAGTTCAATACAACCCGCAGGAATGAGTGAACGCGCTGTCCCTTGCTGTGCATAGACAGATGCGTGTGCTGCAAACCCTTGATTCAACTGGATTATGCTCAGAAGGGTGACACCGAGCAGAAAGACACTCACAATCCAATGCTTACTCATAAATTTCCTCTTCGCTGATAATCACTCTCTAAATTGTACCATACTCGGATAGTTAATAGTTAATAGTGAAGAGTGATTAGTGAAGAGTGATTAGTGATTAGTTAAGAGTAACGCCACTACCTTCGGGCGGTTCAAGCGGAAAGAAACAAGTCAGTGATTGTGTCGCACTCGTAGCAGTTTGATATATCAAATCCGCCCTAGCTCAACACATCATTATCGTGCATGTTGAAAATTTTATTTTGCATGAAGAACTCTTGTTCTCAGAAGTGATTCGTGATCAAATTATTACGCCATCACCAGCAGATTGTACTGAGGTCTGGGGCAAAACGATGCAGTTCTGTGCGCAGATGAAGGAGGGCGAGGTCTTTGGCTTTGGCTTCGAGCATGATGTCAAAAGGGGGGCTGGTTTGCTGTTGGGCCGTGCGCATAAAATTGATGAAGAAGAAGGGGTCGATAAAATCGCTGTGCTGATTGGCGAGCGGTAATTGCAGGTGTGTCTTCACTGCACCATTGGCATGGGAACGCCGCGTTGTGCGTACAGCGGTGCGCGGACTGCTGACATGAATTTTGGGCTTTTGGGTGGCGGGCCAGGTTGCCAACGATGCCATCAAGCCTTCGGTGACAGTACGCCCACAATGGTTGAGACAGTAGTGATGCAGCACATCAAAAACGACGCGGATGCCTGTCTGTTTATGCAACCAGAGGACGTCTTGCAGGCTAAAGCGGCGATCATCATGTTCGACGGCAAGGCGGCATTGTGTGGCATTGGGCAATGTTTCCCAGTGGCGCACAAACCGCTCCAGACTGGCTTGGCGGTCATCATACAGCCCACCGACATGAATCAACAACACGGCATTGTCATCCATCCCCATTTCATCCAACAGGTGGGCGGCCATATTCAGTTCTTTGCACGAGCGTTCAACACGCGTTGGGTCAGGGCTACTCAGCTGCACATAGAAGGCTGGGTGCAGCGATAGCCGAATGCGATAGGCGCGCGCAAGGTCGCCGATGGTAGCGAGTTCGGTTGAAGATTCATCAAGCTGACGATGAAATTGTGGCATGTCTGGATGCGTCAAATAGGGGGCAAGTTGACCCGATAGACGGTAGAAGCGAATGGATTGGCTGTGCAGATACTCAAAAATGTCACGGACATAGGCCAAGCTGACGGTGAGATGGGGCTGATTCTGCCAGCGACGGCTATCGTGCGAGCGAATGGGGGCGCCTTTGATGTTGACGGGGAAACCAAGGTGATATTGTATCGTCATAATTGTAAAGAATTGGCTAGTTAGCTAGTCAGCTAGTCAGCTAGTCAGCTAGTCAGCATTTCAGCCTGACTAGCTGACCCTCTGAAATGCTACACTCTATAGCAAAAACGGTTTGAAACCCAGAATTTTTGATGGTATCTACCAGTGTAATCCAATCTGAAAAATTCGTGGTTTCAAACTGCGATTGCTATAAATCCGCTGTAACGGCCACACCACCACATCGAGGCTGCGTGAAAAGTGCAGTAGCGGTGGCCCATCTGGCAGTGTCAGCCCACTCGCAGCCGCCATCGTATTGACCTCAATTTCGAGTTCAGCAGCTTGCAACGGCCATTGCTCATGGTGAATTTCCGCACGATAGACCGCACTGCCATGCCCAACCGTGTACAGACAATAGCGTTCTGTCAACCAATGGTCAAGCGTCCCCGCCTGTGAATAGGCCACATCCCCTGTCGGTACATAGCGTCCTACAAACTCGGCCTCTGCTGCACCGAGATGTGTTCGTTTTGTCCGATAGCGGATAGTCGTCCCGTCATCGTCTAAGTTCATGTCTGCACGAAAATAGGGCAATTTGAACACATTCCGTGCAATCGACACGGCGACTGGATTGCCTGCTTCCAAGCTAAAAAAGTAGACACCCGGCTTAGGGTTGTCTGGGTCACTCGAGCGCACATAGGTTCGTACATTATATTCGGGAAAACTGGATAGCCAGGGCACAGCAGGCACATAGCGTGGACGCACATTGCTCATCCGAAAAGGGACCAGCCCAACCCATGCTTGATTGTCATAAATATCGAGCTCGAGCTGGGGCGGAACCACCGCACGCATTTCATCAATCGGAATCGGCCAATGCGCAAAGAGCAAGTCATGCCACCGCTGTGTCATAATCCACGGTGTTGTGGGTATCGACCAAGGTCTGTGTTCGGTTTTTGAAATGTCAATCCTCATTACGACTCACGTCAGGTTACTAAATGGAATGTCCGGTACTTGTCAGTGCTTTATCGGTCATTTGTTGTAGTTCATGTCAAGATTCGTCACTATGGTTAGGGTATCATAGACGCAAGCGTACAGATGTTGGGAATCTTCATAATCATGATGGGTTCCTGCCTTTACGGGAGTGAAAAACGGAATGCGGATTCCTGCCTTTCCTATCTACATAGGAACAAGCCACAGGAATGACTGGCAGAATAATGATAAAAATGGAATTAAATATCCAAAAAGCCGCGACTCAATGAAAACCGTTGCGTACTGTTATTCACAGCGATAACAAGTTCGAGTGTTTCCCAAGATGTGTGAAAACAAATCGACTATATTCGTAGATTGAACATGACTAGCAATCTACAACGGTGTTATCTTATGTGCGATTATCGGGAGGATTCTTATGAGCGAAAAACAATTATCTGATGAGCAAGTAGTGGATATCAGTGTGGTCGATGCAGAGCCTGTCAATGAACAAACAGTGAATGCAGCGACGGGAAACGAGCAAACTGTGAATGAGCAAACAGTGCATGAACAAACAGTGCATGAACAAACAGTGCATGAACAAACAGTGCATGAGCAAACGGGAGAAGAAAAAACAATGAATGAAAAGAAAAGGCGTTTATATCGTCACCCTAATGATGAAGTCGTGGGTGGCGTCTGTGCTGGCTTGGCGGATTATACGGGGTGGGACCCCGTGCTGATTCGGATTTTGTGGGTTGCCGCAACCCTGATGACACAGGGTGGTGGTCTACTGGCCTATATTGCCCTCTGGATATTGTTGCCAGTAGGTACATCTGCAAAGGGGCAGCAAGAACCCGCTGCCATCGAGTTTAACGACCGTAATCTTGGACGTGGCGCCGTGGTCCTCATCGTGATTGGTGCGGCCTGGCTGCTCTCAAACATCGGCATCTTGCCGTGGCTCTGGGGAGCCGTCGGCGGCTTGGTGACAACCATTTTCTGGCCTCTGTTGCTGATTGGGATTGGCTATATGTTGCTTCGTGGCACAAAGGACCCCAATTGGAACGACAATCTGCGTGAAAGTCTGAAGAGTGACTATGAGAACGCCAAGGAAAAGTTTAATACTCGCTTTTCCAACACACCTCGTGGTGAGGAGATGAAATCACGCTTTAGCAATTTCCAATCACAGGTTCCGTTGAAGCGTAGCCGCACAGACCGTGTTTTCATGGGTGTTTGTGGTGGCATTGGCGAGAAGATCAACATTGACGCTAACTTGATGCGTCTCATCTGGATCGCCGCCAGCATCGGTAGTGGTGGGTTGGTTGTCCTTGCTTACTTTGTTCTTGGCTTGGTCCTGCCAGAGGGAGAAGCCAGCGAAGTAGCGGCTGCATCTAGCACATCGGCCATCAACATCGACGTGGTGGATAGCACGGCAACACAGGCCAAAGCCGAACCTGCGGAAAAGACATTCCAAAGCAATGTGCAGGAAGTAGCCGTTGCTTAGGTAGGTGTCTAAACATCAGCCCCGTTTAATTGAAAAGGAGCCAGCGATTATTTGCTGGCTCCTTTTTTGTGTCAGTAAAACAGATTGTCTATCTGTTGTCACCCCGCAGATAATCAATCTGCGATACTGGTTCTGGTTGTCAGTAAAACAGATTGTCTATCTGTTGTCACCCCGCAGATAGACAATCTGCGATACTATACTATCCCTTGCTAACAAAACGAGCCATCGCCGCAAAAATCGACTTGTCTTTTGTCAGTGACAAAATCTGATGCGGGTCAAAATTGGGTTGTGCATTGATATACGAGTCTGGGTCACGCAAAAGCATTTGCAGCAGTGTGCCCGCCACGATGCAGCCACCGACAGGTCCCAACTTGCCACCATGCTGCTCGGCCTCAGCCAACGCATAGAACCACAATGGTGTTTCAGATAGCCCCATTTTCTCCACCGATGGGTGTCTGGCAATTGGCTTGAGTCCCAGAGCGCCAGCAATATCTTCGCCTGTGGGCAAATTATAGGTAAGTTGCCCACGAATCATATTGCGGGCGGCGAGATTGTTGTTCATTTGGTCAAAGGGCAGATTGAACAGGTCTCGTGCCAGTTTGGTATCAATGGACTTAGCGGACAGATAGCTTGTGCCATCCAAATCCAAGAAATATTTCCAGTCAACGTTATTGTTGGGGTCCACAGGTTCAAATGAGCCAAAATCAAACAAATTCCCTTGTACATAGTCGTTGAGCTGGTAGTCTTGACGCACCATGCTATGTCCAAAGCGATAGATGGCAGCGGAAAATTCTACTGGCATGGATGGTGCGGCTGACCATTTGATGGGACCGGGCAGTTCCTTTTTATGCAACCCCTTGATAAAAGGAGCAAGAACGTCGGGCGCAATAATGGCAGGCAAAAATTCATTGACAATGACCCACTGATAGCCCCAGCGACAGATTTTCTGTGCTTCCTCAAACACATCTTCACGATCTACACCGAGCAAATCGATCATGTAATTGTGAAAACGCACAAACAAACTCTGCATCTGCGAAATGATGATATTCTCGTCGTTGCGCGGATCACCGATGATGGCCGTGGACGGGACACCTTGTCGCTGAATGCGTTGCACATCCAGTGGATTATTGTCTGTGCCCACCAACAATTTGGGGACGTCCTCCTCATAAAGATAAGGGTTGACTTCCAATCCATTCAAATAAACCGAGTCGAGGTCCAGCTTTGGCGTACGGAAATTTTCAATGCGTTGTGGATTACCGACGGACTGACCTAACTGCGTGATAGCATCTAAGGTGATATCATGATCGATGAACTGACCAAAGATGGCAAACCCAATGGGTACACCGGAATCGGTACTGGGATCATGATCGGCTTCCTTCATGGTTTCGGACAATGCTACGAGCGATGCTTCATCAAAGGGCTGGTCTGCTCTGGCTGCCCATATACGCCCAAAGTTGCTACGAAATTTGTGTTGAGATGGATGGTCGGCCGTATTGGTGTCTTTGATCAAGTTGAACAGGTCTTCTCTCATGCCATGATGTTTTTTCATGTTTTTGTTCCTTATGTATTATCCTAAATCGAGTTTCACTGATAATACCCACGTTGGTCACGATGTTGAGTGCGATGTCGTCCCGTGATGTTCCTTGTATCAAGAAGATAGTTGTGGAAAGGGTCGACGTGGGATACGATGTAATCTTGAAATCATTATCAACATGATGATTTCACACGAAGAACGTTTATAATCACGTCATCGTTCCAATAATCAACACTATATCTAAGGAAATCCAACTATTTTTTTGAAATAAAGTTCAGTAAACACGCTCTCGTGTGATCCAATTGTCTTCTAGGCGCACGAGGGTGTGCTTATTGAACTTTATCTAACTTGTTTTTTGCTTACTTAAGGAAACCCAAATATGTTTTTAGAAATAAGCGGAGGGAGCATTCTCTAATGCGACCGGACTGGCACTAGAGAGTGCCTGCCTCCGCTATTTCTAATTTCTTTTTTTGCCTACTTAATTGGAGAAAACCAATGCTAACACAGAAATTTGCAGAGAACTTAGGCGCAATCGTGTTGCCCAGAGCAGACTGGACCCCCTACCCCACCATCGAAGACCGCGAGGCGTGGTCAACCTTGCTGCCATCACTTAGTGCAGCACAGCTTGAGATTGGCGAGGAACTGCTCAACTGCAAGTGGCCGTCTCTGCCTGCAACGCTCTTCTTACAGTATACGCGCAAAGGCAACCGTCGCAACTATGAGATGTCACACTTTCAACGGCGTGCGATGCTGACCAATCTGGTGGTGGCTGAATGCATTGAGGCGCAGAGTCGTTTTCTGGATGATATCGTCAATGGTATCTGGACCATCTGCGAAGAATCATATTGGGGTGTGCCCGCGCATGTCGGTGTGCAGGAGGCAGGCAATGGACTGCCGGACACCGCCGAGCCAACGGTTGACCTTTTTGCGGCGGAAACCGCCAATCTACTGTCATGGACACATTACTTGCTGGGCGAACGACTGGACACCGTGTCACCACTAGTGCGCCCACGCATTGTACGTGAGATTCAGACCAAATTTCTGACGCCCAATTTTGAACGCATCAACTTCTGGTGGATGGGCTTTATCGACATGCGCAACGGGCGGCGGGTCAACAACTGGAACCCCTGGATTTGCTCCAACTGGATGGCCTCACTGCTGCTGATTGAAGAGGACGCCGAACGCCGCATTGCCAGCCTTGCCAAAGCCATGCGCGCACTCGACCACTTTATCGACCCCTATCCACGTGATGGTGGCTGTGATGAAGGACCCAGCTATTGGGGCAAGGCGGGTGCATCGCTCTTTGACTGTCTCGAGCTGTTGCATAGTGCGACGGGTGGGCAATTGGATGTTTATGGTGATGACCTCATCCAGCAGATTGGTCGCTTTATCTATCGTGTTCACATCGACGAGGAGTACTACATCAACTTTGCTGATGCACCCGCCTTGGTGCGCCCTGACGCACTGTTGGTCTATCGCTATGGACAGCGTATTGGTGATGAGGCCATGATGGACATGGGGCGGTGGCTGGCGCAGGAACAAGGGTTGACCGACAGTGGTATTGGCAGTGTCCATAAAGAAAAGAGTGATGTCCCTACCAACCTCTTCCGTGTGTTGCCCACGCTCTTTACCCTGAGCGAGTTAGCCAACGAGACGCAACAGGCGCACTATGTTCCTGCTAAGTCGCCCATGCCTCGTGATGTATGGCTGGACGAAATCGAGGTGATGGTTGCGCGTGACCAAGCCAGAACAGCCGATGGCTTCTATGTTGCTGCCAAGGGTGGGCATAATGATGAAAGCCACAACCACAACGACATTGGCAACTTTGTGGTCTATGTGGATGGCAAGCCGCTTTTGGTCGATGCGGGAGTCGAAACCTACACAGCCAAAACCTTTGACATGCGCTACCGCTACAAAATCTGGACCATGCAATCTGCCTATCACAGCCTGCCCACGATTGGCTCGGTGACGGATGGTGTAATGCAATTGCCGGGGGCTAATTTCAAAGCATCCAATATCAGTTACCAAGCGGATGACGACCACGCTACATTATCGCTTGACATCGCCACCGCCTATCCATCCGAAGCCAGTCTCAACACATGGCAACGGTCGGTCAAGCTAGAGCGCGGCAAGCAGGTCATTGTTACAGAACGCTATGAGCTGGCCGAGTCCGCACCAGAATTAACTTTAAGTTTGGTCACACCCTGTGCCGTCGATACCAGTCAGCCCGGCGTGATTGCGCTCCATGAACGAGAATTTCTGCCCGAACGTGTATCAGCGGTCGGGCAGGTGCAATATGATGCGGCCAAGATGACCGTCTCAACGGACACCATTCCCATCACCGATGAACGGCTGGGGGGTACATGGGGTGAGTCGTTGACGCGTATTGTGCTGCATGTGGTCGAGCCGCCGAAGCAGGATGAGTGGGTACTAACAGTGACGCGGTAGACTACGGATTCTACTTCCCGGAAGGGGTCATCAATACTAGCCATGCCAGATTGTGTAATCCCCCTTCCTGGCAGTGTTCATGAGTAATTATTTGTTCAAAATAGTCTAAATTACACCCCAAACTGTGGCGGTATGTCCGTCAGCCACCCGATTTCAATCACGCCCCACAGACCAATGAGGATGGCTTCTGCTGCATCATGACGCAGTGACGTGGGGCGTGGCGCACCAGACCATTCAATGACAGAACGAGCAAGGCGGTCGGCATGTTGTTTGGCACTTTTGCCGCTGCGTTGTTGACGGGGGTGCAGCAGAGCAGGACGCCATGTTTCCGCGCTAATCTGTAAAAATTCTAACTCGCGACGCCGCACTTCCTTTAGCCACACGCGGTCTAGCTGTCCACTGCCCTCTAATACCAGCCATGCCAAATCCGGGATGTCGTTAAGAATCGCATATGCCCCGCGCTGCATTCGCCCCGCACTGCCAAAGTTGTGTGAGCGATACCAACGCAACCGACCATCGTCGCCATAGAGTGCGAGGCCGGAACGTAGGCCAAGATCAACTGCAAGCAAAGTGGACATAGGGCGTTACACCAACGCTCGATCCAACCGTGCCAAATCAATGGCAATGCCTTGATATGATTGTCGTTCTGTCATAGCGGATATCGACACCAAGGTTTCATGCACCGGAGCCATAAACCGAAAGTAAAAGTGGAAATAGGGTTCGTTGATGTGATAGCGACCTCGGCGCGTCCTCGTCCATACAAAAGAATCATCTGTGCTGGACCAAGGCGTCGCCCCAACGAACTCACTGAGTCGGGCATATGAAGAGTATCTGTTGGTGCATTTAGTGAATAGCATAATAAAAAATTTTGTAAAAGAAAAAGCTGTATATAATACGATGATTCGCCCCTCGCAAGCATAAAGCTTTACTCTTCTGGCAATTCAAACTCATCCTCGGTCTGCTCAATCCACCCCGCCAACTCTGCCTGCAACGCCATACGTTTCTCATGGAACGTATCCAAATAGGCCAAGTTTGCCAACTCATAGGGGTCTTCATTCAAGTTAAACAAAAAGAGCGGTTGCCCTTCCAAGCACACATATTTCCAGCCATCACGGGTACGGATGCCACGCCAGACGCGGTTGAGACAGTCAAAGCGTTTTCGGAACACCTGCTGGAGATAAGCGGACTGTGGTTCATGCTCTGGCACTGGACGTGAGGGCAGAACGTGATGCGAAAAGTCTGTGCCGGACATCCACTCTTTTGCCTCAAATCCACATAAGCCCAGGGATGTCGGTGCGTAGTCTACGTGGTTCATGGGGGCATCGCTGGTTCTCAGGATATCCTGTTCATCCAGCCCTCCTGCGGGTCGCACAATACAGGGGGTGCGCACTGCCTCTTCCCAGGGGCTGCTCTTGCGCCAATAGCCATGCGAGCCAAGCATATCGCCGTGATCGGAGAAGAAGATCACATGCGTGTTGTCGTCAATGCCCTGTGTGCGCAATGTTTCCATCACACGACCGACGTTCCAATCAAGGTTCTCAATCTGGGCATAGTAGCCTGCCAAATCACGCCGTGCGCGTTCGGTGATGCGGGGGATGTCGGGAACATTGGGGCGTAGTTTGATCGTTGCAGGGTCGAAGCGTTCTTCATAGTCCGGTGGGGCAACATGGGGATCGTGGGGTGGTTGGACCGATAATATAGCAAAAAAAGGCTGTTCACTGCTGTCTTGAGAATTGCTGTCTCGCTGCTGTTCGTGCTTCTCAACAAACGTAATCAACTTATCGGTCAGGGCATCGGTTTCATAGCTTGCTAACTTCTCGGCCAATGGTTCCACATCATCGCGGCCATCCAGATCATGTCCATGCACCCAACAATCATATTGTGCATTGTTGTTTTCATAGCCAATCCACACATCAAATCGAGCGCGCTCATCGCGCGGAATAAACGTCATCTGATTAAAGCCACCCAAATGCCATTTGCCAAAAAAGGCGGTGCGATAGCCATGTCCGTTAAAGGCATCGGCCACCGTTGGCAGCGTTGGGTCCAGCTTTTGTGGGGTCCGCTGCACGGCTTTGTGGATATAGCGGCTGGTCATCAATGCCCCACGATAGGGCGTACACCAAGGGCAGCCTGCGACCGCGTTGGTAAAGGTGACGCCTTCGCTGGCAAGACGGTCGATATTGGGCGTGTTGACATTGGGGTCGCCCATATAGCCAAGGGCTTGGGCGCGATGTTGATCGCCAAAAATCCAGATGACATTGGGCTGCGATTGTGTAGACATAGATGAACTCCTTGAATTTTTTGTAATTATACCTGTATAGGACCTTGATGTATGACTAACCAACATTCTAAACCGAACAACGAAATTCCTCAAGAGACACCAAAACCCAGTTGGATTCAAACGCAGTGGCAACAGCTACGTGGGTTCCGTTGGCAAGATGTCGTGATTGCACAGGTGGATGAGGGCGCAGAGAATGTTGCGGTGGGCAAAAACATCTTCCAGATCAATGTGGCAGGGCGCAATATCACCCCCTACATCGTGGTCATTATGCTTGCCACACTGGTGGTGGTTTCCTATTTGGTCTACCCGACGGTTGAGCCAATTTGGAATCCTTGGCCGATGGAGGGGGATTTCAATATTGCTGTGGCCGACTTTGGGGTGTTAGATATGACAGGCGAGGGGCAGAGCCGGATGCGACGTTCCGATTTTGGCTCGCAGTTAAGCGCGTCGATCTATGGGCAGATGACCGACGCCTATAATCTGCTCAAAGATGAAGGGGGCTTTGAACTCAATGTGCTACTTTGGCATGACTCGCTGGGACGGGGTGATGGCAAGAATGTCCAGCTAGGTTTGATTGAGGGCGCAACCCCCGAAGCGCGCACGGCATCGGCGCAAGCACTGGCCGCACGGATTCAGGCCGATATGATTGTCTATGGCTATCTGACCGAGGAGAATGACCCAGAGAGTTTGGTGCTTGAATTTTACTATGATGCGCCCGCACGTGAAGGGCATCCCGACATCCTCTGGGGTGGACATGAGTTTGGGCAACCCATCTCGGCGGGCATATCCTACAAAGTCAACCCCAGTACAGCCAAGCGTACCGTCGTGCAGAGCTTGATTCCACGCATTCGTGGGCTGACGTGGATTACGCAGGCATTGGCCGAGTTACTGGCCGGGCAACCTGAGCGCGCCTTGAGAATTCTGCGCGATGTTGATGCGGCCTTGGTCGATGAATGGCAGGATGAGGATGGCAAGGAAATTTATTATCTGATGTTGGGCAGTGCGGCCTTTTCAGTGGGCGATTTTGATCTCGCACAGACATCCCTGGAAACAGCCATTGCGCTTGCCCCCGACTATGTGCCTGCGCTTGACATGCTGGGCAGCGTCTATCTCTACCGCGCCCAACTCTACATTTTCCGTGAAACGGGCATTCCAGAGAACCAAGCCGAGTGTATTGCCGAGGACCTGGTGGCGAATTCTGATGATACGTTGGCGTTGGCAATGGCAAACACCGAAACGGCCATCGACTACTTGCAACAGGCACTAGCACTGGCACCCGATTGGTATTGGCCGCCCTATCAATATCGTGTGCAGTTAGACTTGGGGATTGGGTATTTTGCACGGGGATATTGGGGGCTATTGACGGGCGATGTGGAAACCGTGACCACCAACCTTGCACTGGCCGAACAGACCTTTGATGAGGCATTGGTAGGCTTCCCTCCAGAAGAACAGCCTGTTTTCTATGCACGTGTCCAAGAGCGTCTAGCGGCAGTAGACCGTATCCGTGCGCATGTGAGCCTGCAACAGGAGAACAAACTTGAAACCATTGATTGGCTGGAGCAGTCGATTGATCATAATCAAGCCTGTATCGATCTCCGTGAGCAGACCGCTGGCAGCATCTATTTTCAGAAACGCATCCTGACTTGTAGCTGTATTCCTGCGCACGAGGAGGCGATAACTGTGTTGGCAGATGTGCGGGCGGATGTGGAGTAGGTCGGTGTTCGGTGGTCAGTGTTCAGTAGGTCAGTGTTCGGTGTGTCGGTATGGAATATGAAATAAGTGTGTTAGGAAGAAAAACACAGTGGGGAAGATAGAAAATGAATCAACATAAAGCATATGAAAAATGGATGTGGATTGCCTTATGCCTTGCTCTCTCCGTAGGCATCTTTGGCGCAGGGTGGTTGAACCATACATTTGCCCAAACGAGCCCAGAAACACTATATATTGTTAACCACGATCTCTATCAAGGCAAAACCCTAGTGGGTGAAATCACCAGTCGCAATGGTGATGAATGGACCGTATATGGTTGCGAGACTGATCTGCTGACCGTCACCATGCAAAGTGACCTCTTTAGCCCTTATTTGGAAGTGCTAGACCCAACGTATGAACTGGTTGGATTTGATGGGACTGCCGAGGAGGGTGAGGCGGCTTTTATCTCACCACTGGCATTGCCTGAAACTGGGCTATACACAATTTTTGCTGATGGAGAACGCAGCAGTGATCGCGGTGTCTATTCGCTGACGGTGACACTTAACGGCGCCTCAATCATCACTGACACCATCACGACACCACAGGAGACGCCCGATATGTTGATTGGCTACGGTGAGTCTGTAAGGGCTGAGATGCGCAACCGTTTGGGGTCGCTGTGGGGATTGCGTGGCTGTGCAGGTGATGTCATCACAGTGACGATGAGCAGTGGTGTGTTCACACCATCGCTAGAACTGTATGGCAACGATGATGCCGACTTGCTTGCCATTCAGGATACGGCGTCAATCACGGTTTCAGAGGCGTCAGAACAGATTATTGCCCAATTAGCTGGGGTTGTTTTGGACGAAAGTGGATATTATGTGCTTGTAACTCAAGGGACAGATATTCGCGCACGGGGGGCATACACAGTTTCCGTGGTCAGCGATCTTATGCCAGACGTGATTGTCTATCGAGAAGAAACGATTGTCACGGCGACGCCGACATCGCCATCCACATCAACACCAGAATCAACGTCTGCTCCCGCACAAAAGCCAACGCTGACACCCACCATCACGCCGCCACCAGTCGTTGGCGTTCCGGGTGGCTTCCCAACGCCAACGCCGAGTCCTACAAATGCGTCTAGCGAGAGCAATACGCCTACAATTACGCCTGTACCCACGAACACGCCGACATTTACCCCTGTACCCATGAATACACCGACGGCAACACCAACGTTTACACCCGTAGCCACGAATACACTGACAACAACACCAACATTTACACCTGTACCCACGAATACACCGACAACAACACCAACGTTTACGCTTATCCCGCCAACCAATACGCCAACCAATACACCAACATTGACACCTCCACCGTTGGTTGGGCTACCCGGTGGCTTCCCTGGTGCTGATGAGTGGGACGGTCAAGTCTTTACCTCAATCAAAAACATTGCGTCAAACCCATCTGGCGACCCCGTGTTTATCGACCAGCTATCACTCAACCCGGTTATTCGACGCACACCGGGCAATCTGCCCCTCCAGAAAATCGTCTTTATTTTTAGAGATGACAGCACAGGGCAAGAGGTTCACAGACAGGAGGAATTCCACCCAGCCTATTGCTCCTTTGGTGGGGGAGAACCCAACTGTAACATCCTCTTCTTGACGGCTGGTGTGGTATGGCCGAGTACACGGATACCTGTGACCAATGGCGACTATGAGGTCAATATTCAATACTTCCTTGCAGGGGACAATCCAAACAACCCATCAGGGGACTCGTTTATGGACTTGACCATTGCCAGCCCGGCCTTACGTGGGCAGGCGCAACCGATACCAACATCACCTGCCCACACAGCGTCCTTTGATGGCACATGGGAGACCAACATCGGTCCTGTCACTTTCACGCAAAATGGTAACCGTGTAACCGGAGTCTACCAGCTTTATGGCGACACCAGCCGCTATGCCATCGGCGGTACAGTCTTTGGCAATGTGTTGGAGGGCAGCTATGAGGGCTTTGATGGTGGCGAAATCCGCTTTGTCCTCAGTCGTGATGGGCAAAGCTTTGATGGACAGTGGCGTGGTCAATATCATTGGTGTGGAGTACGCACGGCGAGGCACGGGACAACGGCTCTACAGCCCGGCTGTGGCTACAGCGGCGAATGGCAAACGTTGGGTGACTATCGCTTTGACTATCAGCCAACCATGAGCCTGACCCAAGTTGGCGACCGCATTACAGGCACGTTCCTCAATGGCATAGCGCGTACAAAGGGTACGATTGCTGGTAATGTTGGCACCGAGGGTGTTGGCTCACAACTCGTGGCTGTGGGACGGTGGACGATTAACGACGCATCGGGTACATTCCGCTGGCAGTTGGTCAACCTCAACTCGGATCAATTCCAAGGCTACTCAAGTGGCCGCGATGGTGTCAAGCGGCAATGGTGTGGCTGGCGGCAGGGCATCGGTCAGCCAGCCCGTTGTTTGGGCGAGTAATCGTCTATATTCAGGGACATATAGGTTGCCGTCTCGAATCGTAGGTGCAT
>JBCCFC010000096.1:0-17888 GCA_039029935.1 Chloroflexota bacterium | reverse complement strand
CCAATATTCACCCCCTCAATCACCAAAACCAAACATTGCAGAGAACATTCCCTCCAATTTCTCATTTGCTGATATTGTTTGCCTCGGGGCTTGGGCTTTTGTCTCTCAGGATACCAATCAGGTTGACCGATCCAACCGCCGTATTCTCCGCATCTTCAAGACTGGATGGCGATGGTTCAAACGTCAACTCAAATTAGGGCGTTTTGTCTCCTTTTCCCTCCTTCTTCCCCCCTTATTTGACTTTCCCAAACTTAAATATACCAAACCTTAGCTCTCCTTACCCTTTGCTCTACCTGTAAAATGTCTGCAGGGTAGTGAAGTTTCTGATAAGGAATGAACATTCATTAACTGGTACGTATATGATTTTATGGCAAAGATTGACAATCTGTGTTACTGCGTAAGTTATTCGACTCTCATAGCTCAATTACACTGCAACTCATTATCCTGTGCTATAATAACCTTCATGGCAAAACTACAAACAAACAAATCAAATCACAAACGAAAACATGCTGATCGTCACTCCAAATCGCAGCAGCATAGCCCTCAATCAACCCGCCAAGAAACGGGAACCATCACCAAAGATTGGGGTGGAAAAATGGCGGTGGCGTTGACCATGCCCAATACCTATTATGTTGGCATGAGCAGTTTGGCATTGCAATTGCTCTATAGCCGCTTTAATGATGAGACGGACGTAGTCTGTGAGCGCGTCTTTTGGGAGAAGGGTGCATCCGAGAGTGGCAAACCGCTGGTGTCCATTGAGAGTCAGCGCGCCATCAGCGAGTTTGACCTGTGGGCATATACAATCTCGTGGGAGATGGACTACTTCAATGTGGTTGATCTGTTGCGCCAGGCCAATATCCCACCGTTGGCGGCAGACCGACATACATCGAGCCAGTGGAATGGACGTGCATGGCCGTTGCTGATTGCAGGGGGGCCGGGCGTCACCATGAACCCTGAACCCATGGCACCATTTTTTGATGCGATTCTCATTGGTGAAGGTGAAGAAGCCATTCCTGATTTTATCGAGTTGTGTCGTGATGGATTGCACCAAGACCGTGCTGCATTGTTGGCGACACTGAACGAGACACCAGGATGGTATGTGCCAAGCCTGCGTCCATCGAGCCGCACCCATCCACACTTTAAGCCAGTCGAACGGCTGTGGGTACGTAACTTACCCGACTTTAATACCAGCAGCACACTCTACACACCCAATACAGAATTTAGCAACATGCACCTCATGGAGATTGCGCGCGGCTGCGGGCGAGGTTGTCGTTTCTGTCTGGCTGGCTATGTCTATCGTCCTGCGCGTGAACAGCCCCTGGAGCGTTTGTTGGCATCAGCGGAGGAGGCGATTGCGGCGGGACACACCAAAGTCGGTTTGGTCAGCGCAGCGGTTAGCGACCATACACAGATTGACGAACTTGCTACCGAACTACAACGGATGGGAGCCAGCATCAGTGCCAGTTCCATGCGCATGGACCCGATTAGCGCACCCTTGATTCGGGGGATGGCAGAGACAGGGACCAAGAACCTGACGGTTGCGCCTGAGGCAGGGAGTCAACGGCTACGCAATGTCATTAACAAAACGCAGACCGAAGAGCAAATGATGGAGGCGATTGAACTGGCGCAAAGCTTCAACTTTCCCCAACTCAAGCTCTACTTTATGGTCGGCCATCCCACGGAAACCGATGAGGACATTCAGGCTATTATCGACTTTACGCTAGCCGCCAAGCAACGCTTTAAACGCCGTATTGCTATCAATGCTACACCTTTTGTCCCCAAAGCACACACACCCTTTCAATGGGAGGCAATGGTCGCAACCAAGGAACTCCGTCGTCGCCAAAAACGTATTTACCAATCGCTAGCAAAGCATGGCGTGGATGTACGCGCTGACTCACCCGATTGGGCCGAAGTACAGGCGGTCCTCAGTCGCGGAGATCAGCGGCTAGCGGATGTGCTGCTCACCATTCCATCGGGTCAACTGAGCGTGCGTCGCTTCTTTGCCGCCATGCAGGAATGCGGGCTTGACCGTGAGCATTATGTGGGCAAATGGGACGAAGGTGCGCCTTTGCCGTGGGACATTGTGCAGAGTGGTGTCAGTGAGAACTACTTCCAATATGAACTGCGGCTGGCCGCGCAAAGCCAAACTGGGCTAAGTTGTCCACCCGATTCGGCGGGCTGTCTTAGTTGCCAAGCCTGTGATGAGTCGTGGGCGTTTCGTTATGGTAGCAATGAGAATCGCCCCATTCCCAATGTCAAGGGCGGACCTTGGCGGGCGCAGAATTGGTTGCCATGGAGCAAAGTGAAGTTGGAGAATGTGAAGCTTGGGACAGTGACCGTCGATGAAGTTCCGCAGATGGATAAGTTAAAGGTAAGTACGTCATGAAAAATTCGTATACCTTTGGAGAATGTACACGTCCAAAACTAGAAAAATGGTTTGGGCTGCGTAGAGCATTGACAAGTTCTGTTCTTGATAGTTGGCTCCAGGCATCCGTCGAGATTACAGAACAGGAACGTATTGCGCTGCAAATGTTTCAATCCGAGTTGATTTTGGGACATGATGCCTTAAGTGAGCAAGAGTTGTCCATGAGCTTTATCGGCCCCATATTAACAATGGCACGCTTTATGGAGCCATATCGGTTCAAGCTCTTTTCTGGCCGTAAAATCGGAACAAAAGTTGCTGGTGTAGACCGTGAGGTTGAGTTGAGTGGCGAGCCGGATGGTATGATTGCCACTGGCTATTGGGAACCAGAGATTCTCATGTTTGCCTTTAGTGAATACAAAAAAATGTTGGACCCTCACGGAGACCCCGCGGGGCAGGCTTTGGCGGCGATGCTTGTCGGTCAGACACTAAACGCTGAACCCATTCCTCTCTACGGTTGTTATGTCATTGGGCATAACTGGTATTTTATGGTATTGGAAGGCAAAGCCTATACAATTAGCAACAGCTTTTCGGCGTTGGGTGATGAGGCATTTGATATATTTCGGATTTTGAAGGCGTTGCGGAAGATAATTGAGGATTATACACTGACCGAGGTTGCCAGTTTATAGCTGAAAAGGATATTTTTATGGTAAATTTAGCATTGGACATCCAACCACAGACAGAACGAAAGTTCAAGACGATGTTATCATTTGCGCCTAACCCTGAATTGTCTCTGCAAGGGGTTATTGCAGCGCAGATGACGGAACTGAAAAAAGAACGACTCAATATCCGAATGGACTTAATAGAGTTTGAAGAGAAGTATGAGCAGTCTTACAGGAAATTGTACGACATCAACATCAGATGTCTTAAATCAGTCGGTACAATCCGAAACTCACATCACTATGCAACGAATTCAACACCAAAACGGCGTCATCACCTATACCTTCGACTCACTCACAATGCATCCAATCAACGCTCACATCACAACTCGACACGGCGGTGTCAGCCCAGCCCCTTGGAATACGCTCAATTTTAGCATCTCACGGGGCGACACACCGGAGCGCGTGGCACAAAATCGTGCATTGCTGGCTGAGGCACTGGGCATCAACAGTGAGGACATGGTGCGTACTCACCAAACGCATGGAACCACCGTTGCCAAGGTGGATTGGAGCGACGCCAATCAGTGGCAGGAATCGACTGATGGTGTGATCACCGACACGATTGGGCTACCACTGGCCTTGGTTTTTGCGGACTGTGTGCCGATTCTTTTCTATGATCCTGTGCATCATGTGTTGGGTGCGTGTCATGCAGGGTGGCGAGGGACGGTTAATGGGATGGCGACGGCTACGCTCTGGGCAATGCAAGCAGCCTATGATACTGCTCCAAGCGATGTTATGGTCGGTATTGGGCCGAGTATTGGACCCGACAGCTATGAAGTTGGTGCGGAGGTGTGGTCGATGGCGCAGGCAAAGTTACCCAATGCCGATGACCTATTTAGCTATCCAAATGGGACCGAAGCCAACCCTTACTTTGACCTTTGGCAGGCGAACGCCTCGCTGTTGGTGGCAAATGGTGTACAGGCTGCTCATATTGAAGTTGCGGGAATTGATACGGCGCAGCATACGGGCGATTTCTTTAGTCACCGAGCGGAGAAGGGGCGGTGTGGGTTGTTTGGGATGGTCGCGTGGTTGAATCCTGTATAGGAAACAGCCTACCAAACGATAGAGTCCTGACTCAACGCCGTTAAAGCGAAGGCATAGTTTACAGACACTACGCGTGATTGAAGATTGAGACACTGAGAATTAATAGTGGATTGTTCACGTTAACCAAAGCGGTCCGCGTCCTTCCCTGACACGCCCTAACGCAGACATCAGTGCGGGAATGCGAATCGGCTTTGTCACCAAGTCATCGATTCCAGCGCCCAGATACTCCTCACGCTGCTCGTTCATGGCGTCGGCGGTCAGGGCGATGATCGTTGGCTGTGCATCCGCAGACCACTGTGAGCGGATGCGCCGTGTCGCATCAAGCCCATCCATCTCTGGCATGTGAATATCCATCAGGATCACGTCATAGGGCTGGCGGGTTAAAGCGTCGATGACCTCGATGCCATTGGCAACCACGTCGGCTTTGTAGCCACACTTGCGCAGGACACCGAGAGCCACTTTTTGGTTGATGACATTATCCTCGGCCAGTAGAATGCGCAGCGGCTTTTGCTTTGCCATGTCTCTGTTGAAGTATTGATGCCCATTGGCCGATTGGTGCCGATGAGATATGACCTGTGCCTGTTCGGTCTGTGGTGTTGCCTTCTGTGCAATGATAGTGAAATAGAAGATTGATCCCGCACCTTCTTTGCTTTCGGCCCAAATCTCACCACCCATCATCTCGCATAACTGTTTGCTAATCGCTAGCCCCAGCCCTGTGCCACCATATTTTCGTGTTGTGGATGCATCCAATTGACCAAAAGATTGGAAAAGTTGCCCTAGCTGTTGTGTGGGAATGCCAATGCCTGTATCTTGAACTGCAAATTGTAGACGATGCAGGTTGTCTGTATCTGCATGATGAGTCGAGTGATCACCCAACTGACGCTCAAGAACAACGGGAGATGTAGTAACACAGACGGTGATCTCGCCTGACTCTGTAAATTTGACCGCGTTGCCGATAAGGTTTGTGATGATTTGGCGGACACGGGTGCTGTCTTGGACCACAACCGCAGGTACACTTGAATCAATGTGATGCCGAATGGTTAAGCCTTTGGCAAGCACACTGGCACGGACCAGCCCAAAGGTATCTTCAACGCATTCTTGAATCGCAAACGGAACCTGCTCCAATTCCATGCGGTTGGCCTCAATTTTGGAAAAGTCCAAAATGTCATTGATGACAGTCAGCAGTGCATCACCACTGGTCCGCAGGGTGTCAAGAATATCCAGTTGCTTTTTGTCTAGGTGAGTGTCACTAAGCAATGTCGCCATGCCCAGTACGCCATTCATGGGGGTGCGCAGCTCATGCGTCATCTGTGACAAAAATGTACTCTTGGCTTGGTTAGCAATTTCTGCTGCTTCTTTGGCTTTTGCCAACTCCGAGGCACGCTGCTGTGCTTCAATTACCAACCGTTTATTCTCCACCGCAACGGCCACGTTTTGCGCAATCGCAAGCATCAAACGCTGCTCATAATCATCGTAGCGATGAGGCACTTCAGCTTCAAATATCAACACCCCCAATTGCCGTTTCCCCGCCCAGAGCGGCACAATCATCAAAGAGCGAATGTTTCTTGACCGAAAAAGTTCGAGCGTGGCAGGGGCCAGCATATCAGTTTTGCCTACATCTTCGATAACGAGATATTCCTGCGATAGCCAAACAGACACCGACGCCAGCATATTGCGTGGGTACTTGGTGCCAGCGGGTGTTGGCTCTGTTCCTTCTCCGCTATACCATGTGGCGACATGATACATGGAAATGATTTCATCCGCTTGATCATACTCCAATAGGCTGAGAATGACACGGTTTATGACGGGGACGGTCAGATGCTCGCCAATGACATTCAAGATGGTCTGAACATCCTCGGCGCGGTTGATGTCTAGGCTGATCTGATAGAGCCGTTCTGTCTCGGCAAGGATTTCGTTGATACGTGCATATTGTCGTTCAAGGGTCATCTCTGCCTGTTTACGCTCTGTGATGTCGATCAGAATGCCTTGATAGTGTGTACTTTTCCCCTGTTCATTGCGCTCGATCATCATGCGCGCATAAATCCAACGTACCTCGCCATACTTGGTCAACAGACGATACTCCTGAACAAATTCATCAAGCTCACCCTTGGCATAGGCGACATGCTGCTGCGTCACCCTTTGCAAGTCCTCTGGGTGTAGAAAATTGTTATAGCCGACTTTACCTGTGTAGAGATCATCGGGTGTGTATCCAAACTGACGCACATTGTCCGAGACATAGGTAATGGGCCAACCATTTCCAATGTGCCAGCGCAGGAGCATGACACGGCTGTTCTCGGCAACCATGCTGGTCTGGTGCAGACGCTCCTCGACCAATTTGCGATCAATCGAAACGGCGATATTGTTGGCAACTCCTTCCATGGACAGACGCACGACATCGTTGATTTCATGACGCAAAAACAGAGCCATGACGCCCACCAATTTATCTTCGACAATTAATGGGAACCCTGCAAAGGCGATTATGCCTTCGCGGATGGCCCAAGCTTTATCATGCATAAGTGGATCGTGCTGTATATGATTGGTTAGGTGTGGCAACCGTTGCTCGGCAATGCGTCCAACTTTGAACTGGCTGACAGGAACACGTGCATGTGGACCATCAAGGTGTGTATACAATCCGGCACTTGCCTGAAGTTCTAACAGTTGTTTGGGTTCATTCAACGTCCAGATACGCGCAAAGGCAGCGTCCAGATGGCTAACTATGATTTGCGTACATTGCTGCAATGTCTCCTGTAGCGACTTTGCCGTATCAATGCGTAGAGCGTTGCTCATGGAGGCAATAAAATCGCTGACTTGGCTCTGCTGATCGATCTTCTCTGTCAACTGGTCAGCCTTCTCGTGCAGTGTGTCCAGTTCAATCCGGTTCAGTTCTGCCGTTGCCATCTTTGCCAAGTCGATGAGCGTATTTTTTTCTTCTTCCGTGACAGTGCGCGGCTTGGTATCCAGCACACAAAGGCTCCCCACTTTGCTCCCGTCCAACGTTCGTACAGGGTACCCTGCATAAAAAACAACATGTGGCTCGCCCAACACAAAGGGGTTGTTGGCAAAGAGCGGGTCCGAGTGCATGTTGGGGATGACAAACACTTCATCTTGGCGAATGGTGTGATCGCAAAACGAAACCGCACGCGGTGTTTCGGTGATATCCACTCCCTGACATGACTTGAACCATTGCCGTTCGGCATCGACCACAGTCAGCAACGAGAAGGGGACGTCAAACACAGTCGTTGCCAGACGCGTAATGCGGTCAAACCGCTCTTCTGGCGGTGTATCGAGCAAATTCAAACTTTGTATGGCCTGTAGCCGTTTTAATTCATTTTTTTGGTCGTTTAGTTTTAGCATATATCTACTATAGACACGCGGAAATAGAGCGGAGTTACGCTCAGTTTGTTGGAACTGTCAAAAATAACTTGATCAATTTTAGTAAGCACAAATTTTAAACTGATAAGTTTCTTTAAATAATAGTATTATTACGTTGTATTATGTATATGCTGTGGTGTTTGTTCTCTATAATAAGCTGTATCGTGAAGTTTGTCGTGTATGTTCAGTGTTTATGGCTGTGCAACGATGATTTTAGTATGCTAACCCATTTTTGTGCAAGGAAGTTCCCGTAAGCAGTTGAGACTTCTAAAAGTTGTTCATGTTGGGCCAAATTAAACATTTCTCTACGTTGGCAGCAACGCTAATCAATCTCCATATCAAAATGTTTTCTTATCAATGCATATAATTTTTCTTCTTCAAATGCACCTGCATATTGTTCGATTTGGCTGAAAAAAGGGCTAAATCGTTGATCTTGCTCCATAAGTTGTTGTGCAATACTTTGTACACCCCACATATCACCGACGAGCAACATTTCATAGATCCCTTCCATCATATCATGCGGTGGAATCAATAATGCATCAGCAGATGCATCTCCTTCTTGTGGGTGGTCCATCTTGCCTTCTTGTGTCAGGTCCCCATAAACCCAAGTCAACTGTAGTAACTTACCTATCTGGTCAAGCAATTTGATCAAGTCAACTGGTTTGGGTAAAAGTGCATCAAACCCGACGAATTTTTCTTGGGTCAGTGACATCTCGATGACTGTTGCAGAAATCGCAATCATAGGAATGTGGGTCGTGGTAGGGTGTTGACGAATCGCTTGCATGGCATCGAACCCCGTTTTCTTGGGCATCACCAAGTCTGTCAAGATAAGGTCAGGGTGGTACTGTTGGGCAAGCTGTACCTCTTGTTCACCATCTTCGGCCTCGAGCAGATTAAAGCCCAAAGGTGCTAAGAGACTGTTGAGCAGCATCCGATTTTCGGTTTTGTCATCAACCACGAGAATCGTTCGACGTGGCCCCGAATATCCAACAATATTGGGCATGGCGTCGGTCTGCACTGGTGGTGCTGTGTGGGTTGCCGTGATGGGGATATCAAACCAGAAACGGGTCCCAACTCCTTTCTCGCTGTGGACTTGGATATCGCCGTTCATGAGTTGCACCAATTGACGGCTAATGGTTAGCCCTAGCCCTGTGCCCGATGTACGCAGCTCTGTATCCCCGACCTGTTCAAATGGTTGAAAAATTTTTGTCAGTTCCTCTGGTGTCATGCCCACACCCGAATCTTCGATTTCAAAGCGTAGCGTGACACAGCCTGTGCTGTTTGATGTACCCTTATGTGCCCCATTGAGCTGGGTATGGTTGACGTGTGCTATGCGAAAGGTCACACCACCTTGCTGTGTAAATTTGATAGCATTGCCTAGCAGGTTGAGCAAGACTTGGCGCAGACGGGTTGCGTCCACCTCAATGCCTGTGGGTAGATTCCCACCCGTGATGGATGTAAAGCGTATCCCTTTTTCTACAGCGCGCATTCGTATGATACCAGCAACATCACGAAGAAATGTATCCAAGTGAATTTCGTGGGGATATAGCTCCATTTTTCGTGCTTCAATTTTAGACAGATCAAGGATGTCGTTGATCAGTTGCAGTAGATGGTTGCCACTACGATAGATGATATTCAAACCTTGCTGGTGTGTATGATGAATGCCTCGTTCTTGTTGTAAAATCTGCGCATAGCCCAAAATGCCATTGAGCGGTGTCCGTAGCTCATGGCTCATGTTGGACAGGAATTCGCTTTTGGCATGATTGGCGACCTCGGCTTGTTCCTTAGCAGTTTCGGCCTGCTCCTTAGCAGCTTCGGCCTGCTCTTTCGCAATATCAGCCTGTTCTTTGGCGATATCGGCCTGCTCTTTGGCTTTCACCAATTCACTCTGGATGCGCTTACGTTCGAGAATTTCTAGCTCAAGCTCATGGTTCTTGGCCTGGAGCAAAGTGGCCTCTTTGCGCGCCGCCTCTGTTCGATTCAAGACTTCCAGATTTTTGATTTTGCGGTCACTCTCTTCGTTGAAAATTTGCTGATGCATGTGGTGATAGGCTTGATAATGCACCAGTGCCTGCCCCATATCGCCCTGGGATTGATAAATTTCTGATAATCTTTGGTGAGCCTCGGCTTGGTACATCAGACTTTTATGGTGTTTTGCCTTGGAGAGCGCATCCTGTAAATAGCCAATCGCTGCATTTGGGGCGGTTTCCGCATATAGCTTACTCAAATTGATCAGTGCCGTGATTTCAACAAACGAATCCTGAATCGTCCGCGCCGTGTCGATACACGCCTGTAAACATTGGATAGCCTTATGCTCGTTGCCCATATGTGTATAAATCATGCCTAGCGTATCAAGAATTGTCGCTTCGCGGCTACGGTCCTGTTCGATGAGAGGGTGCTGACGAATGAGTTGGAGACTTTCCTGGCTACATGCCAATGCTTCCTTATAATCGCCAGCAAATTGGTGGGAGAGCGCAAGATTATTGAGAATCGTGGCTTGTTCATCAATCTCTTCTTGCTCCTTGACCAAGGCTAGGGCTTGTTTGGAATACTTGATGCTCTGTTCATAGTCGGTCAGGCTTTGATAGGACAGACTGATGTTGTTGAGCAGCTGCCCCAACATCAATGTATAGCCAGCGAGGTTGGCTTTCTTCAATCCCTCAAAACCATAAGCCAATGAATTGGAATAGTCCCCCAAAATTCCATGCACGGTGGAAAGATAGAGGTAGACTTCGGTCAACCCACCATTGTCATCCAGCTCTATTAAGCGTTCTTCAGCGGCAAGCAGTTTTTCCAGCGCAGTTTCGTAATCATCAAGACGCCATGCAGAACTGCCCCAATTCCGGTAACTGTAGGCAATACCTTGCTGATACGCATGGTATTCAGCCAATGTATGTGTTGTCTGGGCCAGTTGAATGGCTTGTGCAGGGTCTATCTTCTTGAGTACCCAACCTAGCTCATTCATCAAATCAATTTGCGCAACGGGGTCTGTTGTCTGTTCTAATCGGGTTTGTAATTGTGCAATTGTCTCTTCTTCGCGTCTTCTCATAATTACCCAACAAAAAATAGTATCGCAGATTGGTTATCTGCGGATAGTATCGCAGATTGGTTATCTGCGGATAGTATCACAGATTGGTTATCTGCGGGTTGACAACAGATAATCAATCTGTTCTACGGTTTTATACGTTCCTCTATATTTAGACGTTCCTCTACGATAAAAGGGACTCGCATATAAATTATTTATATAACATTGAACGCTTGTATGATACTACAAGTTCGGCAAAGATTATTCCATAATATCATTTCCTTTTAGGTTAGACGAATACGCCGTTCGCACTAGAAATCTTTTGCGAATGGCCGATACATCGACGACCTTGCTGAAACGGTATCCGCTGCAATCCCATCCACTTCATCGACCTCATAGAGCGTCAACACACTCAGATAGTCTTCCATAATCTCCGCCGTATAGGGCAACATCAACGACCCACAGCGGCTATCGCGATACATGCGCTCCAACGGTAATGTCT
Organism: Chloroflexota bacterium; assembly: GCA_039029935.1. Taxonomy (GTDB): domain Bacteria; phylum Chloroflexota; class Anaerolineae; order Caldilineales; family Caldilineaceae. The sequence goes on along the minus strand of JBCCFC010000096.1, from coordinate 6,864 downwards.
TCAACATCGACTGCCCACCACAGGTACGAATCGCCAGTGCCGTAATTGCGTTGGCATTCTCCATCGTCGTGTACGTCGCTGCATAGAGCCGCAATACCTCAGCCTTGGAAGGGAAGGGCTTGGCCTCCTTCATGGCCTGATACCAAAGCGCCCGTGTCTGCATCAACATCGTGTACATGCGCGCCACTGCCGCCCGCTTGGTCGGATAGACGCGGCGGTCAATGGGTCGCTGATCCGGCAGTGAGCCACTCAAATATTGGACCGTGAAATCATGCGCCCCCTGTGCAATCCCCATGTACGAGGGTGTTAGTGAGGCGTACATGTGGGGCCAATAGGAAAGCGTTTTGATAAAGGTGCGTGGTGGCATCATCAATTCCTCATCGCTGACAAAGACATCCTTCAGTACCAGATCGCGTGACACTGTACCCCGCATCCCCAGCGGATTCCAGTCGCCTATAACGTCCAACCCCGGTGTGTCTTTGTGGACAGAGAAGAGCATGGTGTCCTCATGGCTTGGCTCCTGTCCCTCAAAATGCTCGGTGCAGAGAATGCAGTAGTAGTCACAGTTACCCGCCAGTGATGCAAATTTCTTGAAGCCGTTGATGACATACCCACCATCAACTTTGCGACAATTTGTCTGGATGGGAATCGATGTCCAGTTATTGCCCCCTTCGGAAATCGGCTGTGAATAGATGGCCCCATCCTCGACCACACGGCGATACTGTTTTTCACGCAGGTGCTTGAAGTGTGCGCGTTCGGCCTCGGTCAGCGTATCCATATCGGGCATGAAGGTAGACCAGAGCATGGCCGAGGTATGCATGTTGAAGGTGAGCGCGGTTGCACCACAATGTTTGCCGATTTCCGCCGACACCATCGCATAGGTCCAAAAATCTGCGCCCAAGCCACCATAGTCCTTGGGGACACACAATTTCAAGAAATCATGTTCGCGTAAATCGTTGTAATTCTCGGTTGGAAACGATGCCTGATCATCGTGTTCAAAGGTGCGTGGTGCAAAATTTTCACGGCCCAGTTTGTCGGCTAGTCGTAACAGCCGAATTTGTTCATCGCTGAGTTCAGCTAAGTTATAGTAGTCTTCAATCATAGTTTATGTTCCGTAATTTTATTGATGTATTAATGTTATATTCGCTGCGCACCACATCCAACAACGCGTTCAATCGACCACTGTTTTCCGCCTCCATCAATACAGCTTGCCACACACTCTCCGCGTCGCCATCAAAGCGAATACGTTTCGCCGCGATCTCAGCATCCGCCAACACACGCCGAATACGCAACTCATCTGGATAGCACTCGGCCAAGCGATGGCGTAACTGTCTACTATCATGACGGCTCTCTGCATAAACAGTGTCACTAAGCAGCGAGTGGATGTCTACATCCTCGGCACTCTGCTCACACATCACATGGATGCGCCCTTTCTCGATAAAGCGTTGGAGCGAGGCATAGCGATAAAAATGGGGTTCATTACGCGCTGCACATTCAGCACAAGGGCAGGGGATCATCTCATCCACCACTAAATTATTGAAACTGCGATGAATCTCTTTGATCGTCTTGCGGATACTATACAACATATCCCTCTTGTTCTTGCCTTCAAGCCTGATGGTGATTTTCTGTGCTGGTGGATGTTCCTGTACCAAGGCACGAGTTTCATCATCGTCCAGCAGAACACCGTATCGCCAATGAGTCCGCTGGTAAATCTGTTGATGGCATTTGACAATGAAACGAGGCAGCAGTCCTTTGGGCATGAATTTATAGCGATATTCAAAGCGCAAGTTGTGCCAGTCACTACGCCACGCATAGGCCATTTCCCGTTCAGGGAGCAGTTGCGGAATCAGATATTCCTCCGCGGAGTCGGGCAATGCATAACATATCTCAAATTTTCCCTTGAGCATGAGTGCCAGCAACTTGTGTCGATATTGATAATAGTCTGTACCTCGCCAAATCACCATAAGGTCACTGCGATGAAACCGCCCCTGCTGGGCAATGATAGCGGGATTGATCAGCACCTTGTAAACGCCATTTGTCACCCACTCTGGATTGAGAACCACCAAGTCGCTGAGATCAAAGTCTTCGCGGAAGTGGAGGATGACACCGATGTCATGCAGAAAGTCACTGAGGAAATTGGCGCGCTCTTCTTCGGCCATGCCATGCTCGGCACAGAGGACATAGTACTCATCGCTGGTGATGTAGTCTGTCCCTTGACTGCGCAGGTCGGCCAGCGCATGGCGGATGTCAATCCAGATTTTTGGCAGTGATTCACCGACGTTGGGGCAGAGCGTTTTGTCTTTCAGAATGCGTTTGATTTCGGCTTTGAGCGACTCGATGGTGTCACGGCGAGAGGAGTGACAACTGATGGGTTGGGCAAAGGGATGGATGATGGTGTCAAAGAGTTTGTAGTATTCTTCAATGCCGACATCTCTGGTGGGTAGGTCAATTTTGTTGAGGGTTACTAAGATGGGACTCTGACCGCCCAACAGTCGAATGACATTGCACCAATGGTAGAGATGTTTCTGCTGTTCATTTTTGCCGTCTGACTCTTGCGGCGTTGCAGTGACCAATAGATAGAGCGAGCGTTTGGTGAGAAAGAATTGATGGGTGGCGTGGTATATTTCTTGACCGCCAAAGTCCCAGATGTTGACGCGGAAGTCTTTTTCGCTGTTCAACTCTTCTTTGGGGATTATCCATGTGTGGATGTCGATGCCTTCGGTGCTGGGTTCATCTTCGAGTTGGTAGTCGGGGATGGTGAGCGATTTTGCGATGGAGGTTTTGCCGACGCGTTCTTCGCCGACGAGGAGGAGTTTGAGTTCATGGAGGGTGTCGTGGTTGGCGCGGTATTCGATGAAATAGTTGCGGATGGCCTGAATGCCTCGGTCTGCTATTTCTTGTGGGGGATAAGTCAATTGATTACGCCAAAGATTCAATGAGAGTGGATATAAATTCTGAAGTTGGCCGAAGGAATGAGGTAGGGTTCTTAGCTGGTTATCGCTAAGATTCAATGTCTGTAAATTATATAATTGACCAAAGGAATCGGGTAGACTGCTTAGATTATTATTGCCCAAATTTAAATTTTGCAAATTGTGAAGAGCAGAGATGGAATCAGGTAATTGGCTAAGTTGGTTGTCTTCTAAGTCCAAGGTTTCTAAACTGTATAGGCCCGATATTGAATCAGGTAGGGACCGAATGTGGTTGTCTTCTAGCTCTAAAGTTCGTAGATTATCTAATTGGCCTAATGAATTGGGCAGGCTGCTTAGTTGATTATTTTTCAGTTCTAAAGTCTGTAAATTATCTAATTGACCTAGTGAGTCAATATAATTGTTTAGTTGGTTAGATGACAAATTTAATTCTTGTAAATTATGAAGTTTTGAAAGTGAATCGGGAAGGCAGGAAAGTTCATTATCACTCAACTCTAATATTTTCAAATTTTCTAATTGAATTATTGACTCTGGCAAACTACTGAGTTTATTATTATATAAATAAAGTTCTTGTAAATTAGAAAGGTTAGAAAGGGCATAAGGAATATCTTTAATACCATTACCGCCAAGGTCTAGTTTTTGTAGTTTGATAAGTTGCGTTAGGGGCTCAAGGAAACTCCTCAACTGATTGCCAAGAAGATACAATTCTCGTAATTGGCGAAGTTGGGTAAAAGATTCAGGAAGATTATTCAATTGATTACCACAGAGATCAAGCTTTTGTAATTGGTGAAGGTTCCCAAATGAGCTAGGTAGGTAGCTCAATTCATTGTTATGGAAATCAAGTGTGTGTAATTGATGAAGTTGAGCGAAAGATTCAGGGAGATAGCCTATCTTATTATTACCAAGTGCAAGTGTGTGTAATTGATGAAGTTGAGTAAAGGATTCAGGGAGATAGCTTAATCTGTTCCATCCAAGATTAAGCGTATGTAGTTGATCAAGTTGGCCGAAAGACTCTGGGAGACTTACCAAATGGTTGTCACTAAAGTCTAATGCTTGTAACTGACTCAGGTTGGATATAGCTTCAGGTATATACCTTAGTCTGTCTTGATTTAAATCTATAAATGGACTACTAGTCAATTTTAACATTTTTAATTGCGTGAGTTGAAATACTTCTTCAGGGATTTCCGTTAGTGCTAAGTCTGTCAAATCAAGCTCAACTAGCTGCTCTTCACGACATACTTGAATACGCCGTTCAGCTTCTGCATATAATTCTTCTATTATGAATGTTCTGAGCTGTTCAAGTTCTATGTATTGTTTTTCATCTCTAAATGTCTGGATGTATAGATTAAGTATTCCATACTTTTTTTCTGCTATTAAAATTCTTAGCTTCTCAGGTTCTACTGTTATTCTCATTTGCGATACCATCCGTCAACCTATTGTATGCCATCACGCAACTTACGGTTCTCACATGACAAATCAAAGAATCTCGATATATTTCTGGAGTAAGACAGGATCGCCAAAGTCGGCCCGTGCTTCAACTCCCACATTCAACAAAGCATCATCAACCAAATCAATATGCTCTGGTTTGAGATGAGGGGTCAGCAAAGTTTCCAATCCAAACTCAAAGGCTTGCAAATGCTCGCTGGTTGTAATTTGGTCAACACCAAGGCGTAGTAACATGAGCAGCGCATTCAAGGTTGAATTGCTCGTTGACCGATTTGTGTTCATTTGAATGAGCAAACGCAAACGGCTATCCAACAATGAGGCATAGGTAAAACGCAATTCGGTGAGGGACTCTGGCTCCTCAGATAGCTGTTGCTTCCAGCCGCGCACAAAGGCATGTAAAAGCTCGATCTGGCTAGTGACGATAATATCGCTATCCAACTGAAAAATCCTCTGAAATCCCTCGGCCAACAAATAGTGGTCAGCCTTGGCAGCATCCGCTATTGTCAAATGATTACCCTATAAACGAATCGATTTCACGCAGGCTCTAATGCACCAACCGACACAAAATACTCAGTAAACAGCGAGCGTCTCTCCTTTGCGCGTTTTGCCGTGTCAATCAATTCTCGAACAGTAGCGATTAACTCATCTACCGTATCCGGTGTAAATGAAATTTCACCATCGAGTGGACAAACCCATGCATAGACATTTGGAACACGGATACTGATTCCATCTTCTGAATATTCAAACGTGACGGGTTTCCATTCGCGCTTTACTTGATTATCATTGCTGCAAGTTGGAATTACATGATGATCCATATTTATCTCCTCCTACGTTTACGTCGTCGAAAATCAGGTTTCTCCCACCTTTTTTCGTCAGGAATATATGCTGTGATAAATTCAATATACATTGGATTGGCATACTCACAGACAACGTGTAAATATATCCGAAAGTTTTGGCCTAATTCTGTGTGACCACTGATAAGAACGCGTTTGTCATCTGGATACGATTCGATAATCTGACCATTTAGCACGGCATCAACCATATCCTGTCGCTCAAACCCTTCTTTTAACGCATGTAAAACAGCCTGACTACGAACAAGATAGTCTCCTTCTCGCACCTTTTGGCGAATGGTTTCAATATCCATTATAAATCCTTTGTTGTTTTGGCTTGGTTGTGATAATGATGTATCAAGGTAGATATTGGCTTGAGAAATCGTAACGCTTACGATAGTCTTTGTCAAATCTTCAACGAAGGTCGTATCTAAGCCAACTCCCCCTGCAACATCCCCGCCTTCACCACCGCCACCCCATCCAATTCAATCGTACAATTCCGCAACGGCAAATCAAAATGCCCCAGTGTAAACCGTCCTGCTTCCTGATTGGAGCCAGTGGAAAAGAGGAAGTTGCCCGCAAAGGCACGGAACTCAGTGGCCTGCACATCCTTCTTGTCATAGAGGGCCAGCGAATCCCAGCGCGCATGGGGGTTCATGCCCCAGCCAACGTGCGAGAAGCCATAGGCGATGGGGTCATCCCATGCGGCCAGATAGCTGCGGAAGAGTTCGGCGTCGAGGTTATCGCCGTCAATGGTGGTTACAAAGTCGTTTTCAATAAGCAGCGTAATTGGGTCCTGCATGTAGCGTTTGAAGGTGAGGTTCATGTCGCCTACGTCCATCACAATTTTGCCGTTGACACAGCCTTCACGCGGGAAGCAGAGACACAGCCCACCCGGCCAGTGTGACACCGACGCAGGTTCCGTCGAAAACCCGGGTGTTCCACCGCAGGGCGCATCTCGGATGTCAATCAAGAGATCGGTTCCCGCCGCGCTCATCACGCGCATCCAATTGGCGTCCTTGAGCATTTCAATGCCCCGTACCACCTTGGGGGCAAGCTCGACACGTGGCTCGGTGCGCTCCAAAATTTCTGGGTGTTCATTACAGATGACAATCAACCGTGTCCCCGACGCGTGAATTTCGGGCATCTCCTCGGCATGAATTAACCCCTCGACCGTGACATCGACAATGGCTTCTACATGTTTGAGGCATTCGATGACGGGGCGTTTGTGTTGGATGGCGTCGCTTGAGCCTGTTGAGCGCACGGGGACAGGTGCGGTCTGCGGGGGAGTTGGCAGCAGAATTGTGAAGAAGTCTGCGCCCAAATCATAGAGTGCAAGCTCTGCCAACTCCATCAACACAGGGCGTGACTGGGTTTCGGCGACAATGGCAATTTGTGACCCCTGTTGGATGCCGTTTAGTATAAAAAATCGCCGGAAAGAGGCGATCCATTTGCCTTCGATTCGTTCTCGTAACATCGTGTGTTCCTGCTTTGTAAACCACCGCTCGTGGTATCGACCTCCGGAACGGGTTCAATTTTTTCAAAAATTTAAAACCATCCGGAGGGCGTAACCACCGCCGGTGGTTTAACAAACACGAACACCACATTTTACCGAAAAGAAAAGTACGCAACAGGATCGCCGCGTTACGGCGTATTTTTTT
>JBCCFC010000095.1:0-18139 GCA_039029935.1 Chloroflexota bacterium | reverse complement strand
CGTGACAATGCCATACGCATCCGTTCTAGCCCCTCTTCGAGCCGAGAACGTGGGCAAGCATAATTAATCCGCACAAAATCCTCACCGCCAGGACCAAAGGTCTCACCAGCATTGAAGCCAACCTTGCCCTCATTGACAAAAAACTCTTGGGCGTTGCCCTCGATATCACAGTCGCTACAGTCCATCCACGCCAGATAGGTCGCTTCGGGTACGGTTGTGCGTACCCCTGGTAGATATTCTTCCACATAGTTGACCAGATAATTGCGGTTGGCGGTGAGATAGGCGCGTAGTTGATTGAGCCAATCCTCGCACCCAGGGTCGGTGAAGGCAGCAGTGGCAGCAGCATAGCCCAATGCATTGACATAGGGGACAATGCCCAATTTTGATTGGTTAAACTGCTCGCGTAATTCTTCATTTTGGATAATGGCAAATCCACACCCCAACGACGGCATGTTAAATGTTTTGCTGGGGGAGAGCAGGGTGATGGTACGGTCGCTGACTTCCGGCGAAAGCGTGGCAATGGGGATATGTTTGGTGTCGCCCATCAGCAGGTCGCTATGGATTTCGTCCGAGCAGATTATCATGTCATGACGTAGACACATCTCGGCTAATTTGGACAGTTCGTCCCGTGTAAAGGCGCGTCCGGTAGGGTTATGCGGATTACAGAGCAAAAACAGGTTTGTGTTGGGTTGTATCGCGGCTTCCATCGCCGTGAACTCGATTTCATAGCGCAATGTTTTGAGTTGCTTGCCATCAATGTCCACATTTGCCAGTGTTTTGACCTGTTGCGCCGAACGTTGCTCACGATATTGGTTGGTTGGCGAACTCTGGAACGGCGGGTAAACGGGTGTGTTGATCAGCACACTGTCGCCAATCGACCCAATCGCCCTGCATGAGACATTGAGCGCAGATACCAAGCCCGGAATAAAGACCACTTCATCTGGCACAACGTCCCAATCATAGAGTCGTTTCACACGTGCGCAGATCGCGTCTTGTAGGACATCCGGTGTCTGACAATAGCCAAAGACACCATGATTTGCTCGTTCGTGAATGGCGTTGAGGATCGGCTGTGGGCTGGCAAAATCCATATCGGCCACCCACATGGGCAACACATCTGCCTCAAATTTGCTCCACTTTGCACTGCCGCTGTTGCGACGCTCAACTGGTAGATCGAAGTTGTAGTTCATTGGTTTCGTCTTCTGTGTATGAATTTTATACTAGCTGGACAGTTCGTTCTGTCTGGCGCTATTATACTGCATGTCGTCGTGTTTCAGGAAGAATTGCGAGGATGATTCCGCCGATTTCATGGACTGACGATGAGCGGCACGTGCCATTGTGGTCGTAGCAATCGGTGCTGTGATAAAAAAGAGCGCGATGAGAATAATCATACGCGGCAATTCATCTGTACCAAAATAGGCACCAGCCGCCAACAACAGACAGCTTATCCCCATTGTAGCGGCTTTACCTGTCGCGTGCATGCGGATATAGATATCGGGGAGCCGTACAATGCCGATGGAACTGATTAATAAAAAGAGACATCCAATGGATATCAAAATGATGATAATAAGATTAATCACAATGACCTTTTTTATTTAAAAATTAGTTTATACTACAACGGATTTAGTAGGGAAACGGATTTTTGCTCTGAGCGCGAAATAGAAATCCGTTCTATAGCAAGAATGGTTAGAAACCACGAGTTTTTAAAATTGCATTTACACGAGTAGATGCTTGTAAGAAATTCCGGTTTTCAAACCGTTTTTGCTATAATCCCAAATCCGTTGTAGTATTTTTAAGATTCTTCTGTTTGAAACAAATGCGCATCAAATCTATCAAGTAAACCGTTAAACACCACATGGAGAAGATTGATAAAGAGAATCGCGGGCGCAATCACGGCAACAATCGAACCGTATCTAGGTTCAAAGATTAACGCCAACGTGATGGCTGTAACGCCATTTTGTTGGGCTAAGGCAAGCTGGAAACGATCTTTGAGCGGAAGACCAAATGTCAGCAAAAAGCCGACGACAATCTGTGCACTAATGGTCGCAATCGCCACAAAAAATCCCATGTACAGTTGAACCCCACCAATCAGCAGGATGCCCAGCAAAAAGACAGACACATACAGGGATATCTTGGTGATGAACTGGATGACATGTTCAATCGGTGGTCGCAAAAATAGCCCAATGGACGCAATCCCTAGCATCAATGAATAGGCAACCGATGTAAACAACGATACCAGCAAAAGCCCATAGGTCAAAAGATGATTGGCACTATTTGAGGGAATTGTTGTCGGTCGGGTCTGCTTCTGGCTTGGTCGTGAGAGCCAGTGTGCATAAGCATACCGTCCACCTACATACAGCAGATAAATCACCAAAACGAAGAGCAGATTTGAGCCTAAATTCATAAAGTACTCTTGGATTGATGATGTATTGCCAACCACACTCGTCGCATTCCCTGTCCCATCGCCCACAACCAGTGTCGCAATATAGAGCGAGGCAATCACGGTCATCGGATCGTCAAAGGAAGACCATGCACTCAAAATTGTTTTTGCCTTTTTGGAGAAACGGCTGTCTTTGACCAATGCAGCGACGGAGAGCGGGTCAATCTGAGCGACAATGACCCCATATAAAAAGGATATATTGTTTTGTTGAAAAAGGTATAACACTGTGCCAATAAACAATATTTTGAGGAAGACCCCAATGGTTACTGCTGATAGGACAATCCGTAAGTTTTGTCGCAGCTCTTGGACATTAATCGAGTAGGTGCTGCCATATAAACCAATCGCCAGTAGACTTGCTACTAGTAAGTTATACAACGCAGAATTGTGAACATTTTCGATTTGAAAAAAATAGGCGAAGAGATAGCCGACGCCAGCAAAGCCAACCGTATATAGTAGTAGTTTCATGTGTGACAAAAATTGCCATAAAAAATGTGTTTGATTAGGTATGTCATCCTCAATAGTATCATCTTGATTTGTAGATGGTGAGACGTCTGTACGAGCAGAGCGTTGATTTGTTGTCATTGTCATATGTTTGATTAGAATGTACCTATTGGACCATTGCTCTTTTATCAAGAAGCGTTTGTGATAGTGACTCAGAATCGGTAGTGCCAACATCAAGTACGCTCATCACTCGGTGAAAGTTTCAATATATTTCCCCAAAAGATTAAGCTCACTCTACTTTTTGATGACGACATCCTCTAATCCGTAATATCGGCGCACTTCTGTCACAAGTTCTTTCATCTCTTTGTCACAGTCGTCCATCATGGTTTGGATCAAGGTTACACCCACTAAATAATATTTGCTGGAGACACGATAGTAGAAGAGACCTCCCTGCTCAACATCAAACACCGTGCGCACCAGATTGCCGCTCTCCAAATGGGCAAGGTATTGATTGAGTTGCTCGACCATTGGGTGGAATTGCCGCCCAATATGCTCGTAGTGTTCCTGTCTTGCCGTTGGTGTGTCTTCTCGAAAATATATTTTTAAGCTGGGGTGGGTGAGAATTTCTGTATAGAATAAACAGCGACTTCTGTGATTATATAGTCCGACAAAATGTAGTTTCTGCACATTCGTTTTGTCGATACAAATCGAGATTAATTCACTATCCTCATGAGTACCCTGTAAATGTTTATTTTTGTGAACACCGATATACTCACGATTGGCAACGGTTTCATTCTCAAAATCGGGTCGGTTCCACATGCCAAATAGATGGATGCGATCTATGTAGATATGATATTGCGTGAGCTGATAGAGTCCCGACAAAAAAATCATCAACCCGATAAAGCTAAAAACAATGGTATCTTGCACCGTTGCCGTTTCTGGGAAAGGGATCACAACTTTAAATGAGCCAACGATACCGCCAGATAGAATGAGCAACCCAAGCAGGATTAATGCCCATGATTGCAGCTTTCTGATAAAGACAAACACGGAGAAGAGGGGAATGAGAACGATCAGGAAGATAATTAACAGTGCGCGCTCTAAAACAAGTGAGTTCTCTAAATATAAGAGGCAAATACCCAGTACCAGTGGTATGATCACGGGTATGAGCAACGTTCTTAACATCTCCAAGGGCATTCTTTGCATGAGATAGGTTCCTTTTTTCTATGAACTTTCAAGATATCTGGCAAGCATAACCGTCCCCAAAAAGCCAAGCACAGCAGTGACAATGGCACCATCCAACATGACAACGGAGTTGCTGCGCATGGCCCACAGGGCAAATAAACCAACTGCGTGGCTTGTCACCAGATCAAAGGCCACGGCGCGGTTTGGGACATCTGGCCCCATATAGAGCCGGATAAAACAGATAATCAACGATAGGCAAACGATGATGATAAATATATCTAAAAAGAAATTGAGATCAAGATTGTACATTGGTAAATAATCTCTAGGTAAGGTTATCAAAGTATACGACAACGGATTGAGGACGGGAACGGATTTTAGCTTCCATGCAGAACAAAGGAAAGTATCGCAGGTAGCCAACCTGCGTCACAGATAACCAATCTGTGATACTGGCTTCTACCTTCCTATTCAACCAGAAAAAATCCGTTCCAAACCCAAATCCGTTGTCGTATTATGAACCCTCTATGACTGATAGAAATCCAAAATTCTACGCTCAAAATTGTCTTTTATATAGCTTTGGACCTCGGCTGGCTCTCGAATATAGAGACTATGGACAAAAAGCGTATGGCCTTGCTCTTCATCCATCGATAAATCGACGGTCAATGTGCCCGGAATCAGCGTGATCACCGATGCCAGCGTAATAATGCCCAGTTCATTGGTCAATTCCAACGGAACGCCGACAATGACTGGAGACAATTTCTGGTTCAGGTTGGGTGTCAGAATGTTCCATCCAAGTTGAATGGCACTCAGGACAATCTCAACCAAAATATAGGCGATGAACCGGACCAGTAAAAAACATTTTTGTGCGTAGTGTTCTTCCAAGAGCGCGAGAATCGCAAATCCGATGACAAATCCGGTGGTATACCCTTGCCCGGTGGGGTCCCCCGTTAAGATTGCCCACCCGACGGCCAATAAGATATTCAGTAAAAAAATAGGGAAAAAAGAATCTTGTCGCATCAATGTCCATCTCCCTCACTCTTTGTATCATCACTGGATTCTTTGTCACTGTGTTCTTTGTCGCTGTGTTCTTTATCACCGTGATACTCCATATAAATGATCTCATCGGTCGGCCCAACATCAGCGATATAGCCCTCTCGATCCAGCACCTGTTCTGCGGCGACAGTAGACCAACGGAAAACCGTGCCGCTAAAGACACCAATCGTCAGACTCAGGATGACCAACATCGCAATGGGCGTCAGGGTCAAAAGACGACCACCATGTGTGCGCAACGGGGCATTGGGGTTGGGTGTTACACGTTTTTGTGGGTCAGGCTCACCCCAGAAAACCTTTTGCCAGAGTTGCGCCATGTTGATCATCGTCAACACACTGACCGCCACGCTGACACCCGCGATGAGCCATTGTTCGCTGTCCAATGCAATCTGTAGCAGTCCCAATTTGCTGACAAATCCGCTAAAGGGTGGGACGCCAGCCAGCGAGAAGGCGGCACAGAAGAAGAGGACAGCCAGCGCCGAACGTCGTGTCACCAAGCCACCCAATTGCTTGCGTAGCAGACTGCCGCTCGCCATCTCCAGTTCAACGGTTCCCCCTGCCATCAACAAGGCGGTCTTGGCAATCATATGATGAATCAAATAGAGAATGGCTGCGGCTATCCCAAAACCAAAGGCAAGTTGTTGGTTGCTAAAGGCCAACCCCAACCCCATAATCATGTACCCGACATGGCTGATGATTTGGAAGCTGAGAACACGCCGAATTGTGCCCAATGCCATCGCTCCAAGGACACCTGCCAACATGGTCAGCCCAGCAACGGTCAGGATCAGCGGTCGCCACTCTTGAAGCAGTGTAGGAAAAATCAATGGGAAGATGCGCAGTAGGGTGTAGACGCCCACTTTTGTGAGCAATCCACCAAAAAAGGCGGTGATGGCAGGATGCGGCACATGATAACTGCTGGGGAGCCAAAAGTAAAGCGGGAATAATCCAGCCTTACTGCTATAGGCAACCAACAATAACCCACCCAATAGGGCCAATGTGGATGGCGGCAGGCTGTCAACGCGCTGCGCCATCTGCGCCATGTTCAATGTCCCCAATGTGCCATAGGCAATGGCGGCGGCAGATAGAAATATTAACGAGCCGAGTAGATTGAGGACCACATAGCGTAGCCCACCGTTGATCTGTTTTGTCTGCCCACCGAGTGTCAATAGCACAAAGCTTGCCATAAGCAATACTTCAAAGAAGACATATAGGTTGAACAGGTCGCCCGACAGAAAAGCCCCATTGACACCCATCAGAAGAAAGAGCAATACAGGGTAAAAATTCATGCGTTCGCGTTTATCCAGCGTACCTGCGGCAAAGGGGACAATGGCAACGGCCAGTATGCCTGTGAGGGTGAGCATGATCGCCGACAGTGCATCGGCCAAAACAGTGATACCAAACGGAGCGTCCCATAACCCCATCTGAAGGACCAAGCGATGTCCTTGCACGGTGTACTGCAAAATTAAGATAGCAACGCCAAGGTTTAACAGCACTGCAATCATTGCCAGCCAACGTTGCAGTTGTATCGGCGCCGTACTATCTTGTTGCTGCCCTACTTGTTGCTGCCCTATTTGTTGCTGTCCTACACGCCCAATCACAAGACTGAGGGAGGCCATAATCATCGGAATCACAATGGGAGCTGCCAATAAATTTTGGCTTACATCCATACCGTTTTAACCCCTGTTCTAACCTCTATTTGTTTGTGTCGTTTCATATTCCAACCATTCATAGTCCTCTGGGTCTGCATCCAACCCTGTCAGGAAGTGCTCCATGCCCGAAAAGGGATCATTGGCTCGCGCCGAAGGTTCCACCATCGCCATATCCTGTTCGGTCAGTGCATTGCGCCGATTGACCAACACAACCACAAAGGCCGTAATGCCAAAGCTGATGACAATAGCCGTCAAAATTAATGCTTGGGGAAGTGGATCGACAAACGCGCTAATATCACCAGCAAACGTCGATTTGTCGGCGATGATGGGCGGGAGGCCACGCTTGAGCAAGCCCGTGCTAAAGATGAGCAGATTGACGGCGTGACTCAGCAGGGCAAGCCCCAAAATCAGCTTGATGGGATGTCGTCTTAAGATTAAATAGGTTCCTGTTGCAAAGAGCATTCCAACAGTAATTGACAGAATTAATATATTCATCGTAGATATCTTACATCTCTTTCCAAACTACACGTTCAACGCCGACTCCCACCACCGCAAAAGTAGACAATTTGAGCTCATCCCCATGCTCATCACGTAGTATGCGCTGATAATGTTGCAGTTGTGTCTTCCGTTCTGCACAATAGACACAGCCTACACAATAGTACGTTGTCTATCCTCAGGCGTTTCGCTCAATTCTAGAATATAGATGGTGACAACGGCCAAGACCACGAGGAATACCCCCAAATCAAAGGTGACAGGTGTCCCAAGCTCGATGTGTAGTGTTCCAATGGTAAAATCCCACCACACGCCTTTAAAGAAGCCACCGTTCATGATGCCGACGATGGCAGAGCCAGCAGCCATCACCAGACCGATACCGAGTGCAGGTTGCAGATAGCGGCCAACCTCACGCTCGACCACGGCTTTACCCATGCTCAAAATTTGCAATTGGAACGCTGTCGCAACCATCAGTCCGGCAATAAAGCCACCACCAGGCTGATTATGACCACGTAGCAATAGGACAATCGCAAGTAGTAAGAGAATCGGTGTAAGAATGCGATCTAATAGTCGTAAATATAGTTCAGGCATAGCAATTTATCGTTTATTCCGCCCCTTTGATGAACGTTTTTTCTTTGCTTGTTTCTGTGTCTTAGGGGACTTAGGAGGGGGCGATTTCGTGCTGGTCGTTTGTACAGATGGTTGCCCAGATGACTGTCCAGATGGTTGCCCAGATGATTGTCCAGATGGCTGTCCCTGTCTGTATGGGCGCAGGCGATAGGAGCGCAACAGTGCAAATCCACCCAGCGCGGCAATGACCAACACCGTAATCTCGCCCATCGTATCAAACCCACGAAAATCCACAAGGATGACATTGACAATGTTGGCTCCATGTGCCTGTGAGACAGAATTGAGCGAGAAGAAGTCGCTAATCGACGGTGCATAGGGTTGACCGCCCGCAAACAGCACCAGTCCAATGCCAAAAACAGCGGCTACGGTTGCGACGAGAAAATTACGGATGCGCAGCGGCAACGCCAACGGTTCTGAAATCATGGGTGGAATCTTGTAGAATACCAGCACAAGCAGAACCAATGTTAATGTTTCAATCAACAACTGTGTCAGTGCCAGATCGGGTGCGCTAAAGAATATGAAGAAAAGTGTGACCATGACACCAACGACGCCAATGCTGATGATTTGGTTTAGCCGTGTTGTCCCTTGAACAGTGACAATGGCGGCAACAATCGCCAACAATGCAATAGCGATTTCTTCGAACTGTGGCATTTCTGATAGGTCAAGTTGGAAGTCTCCAAAACCGTTTAGCTGTGAGAGTGCATAGACAAGAACGCCAACCGCAACAACGATTATGACGCTGGCCTGTGATGCCAGTGTACCACCTTGGATCAGGCGGGTGATACCCCGTGCAAAGGCATACAGCCCATCCATAAACGCCACATAGATGTTGGCTCCTGCAAGTGCTTCTGGTGACATGTGCAAGATGCGCCGCACCACACGACGTCCTGCAAATAGGACAACACCTGTCGCAATGGCAATCAGACTGACAATGAGCGGCGATGTAATGCCATGCCAAATCGCAAGATGCGGATGAATTTCTTCGCCCGCAATGGATGTCGCCGCAAGACCAATAAAGTCATTGACACCAACGTCAAACAGGAAAGGGGCGGCAGTGCCAAGGAGAGTCAACAACAGTGGCGGGAGTACCAGCGGCCATGCTGGTTTATGGTGAACATGGGCAGGATGTTCATCGGGTGCTTGTGAACGGCCAAAGGTTTCCCAGAGCAATGTCAAGCTATAGGCGACAAAGAACGCCCCTGCCAAACCAACGGCAATGATGGGTATCCAGAAAATGTTGTTATGTGTGTACTCAAGCTGTTTAAAAAGTGCTTCGAGCAGAACTTCCTTGGAGACAAAACCAAAGAAGGGTGGCAACCCGGCCATTGACAACCCGGCCAGCAATGCAACCAGTGCCGTCACAGGCATCATCTTGCGCAGCCCCGCCAATCGACGGATGTCACGTGTCCCCGTTGCATGGTCCACAATCCCCGCTACCATAAAGAGCGGCCCCTTGTAGAGAGCATGGGCAATGATACCAACAGAGACGGCTATGTAGGCATACTCAATATCAAAGGCCAAAGTCATCACCAAAATGCCCAGCTGGCTGATAGTGGCATAGGCCAACAAGCCTTTTAAGTCCCATTTACTGATGGCAATGATGGCCGCGATGAGCATGGTCAACCCACCAATGGTGAGCAGGCTCCACAGCCATAAATCACTATAGCTTAACGCTGGGTGAAGACGCGCCAGCAGATAAACACCGGCTTTGACCATTGTCGCCGAGTGCAGATAGGCACTGGCAGGCGTCGGCGCGGCCATCGACCCTGGTAGCCAAAAGTGTAGCGGAAATTGCGCCGATTTTGTACAGGCACCCAACAAAATCAAGATAAGGATGGCTGGATAGAATTCGTTGTCCGTGAAAACAGTGGGCAACCCTGGCGCGTTGAGAATTTCGCTGATGGTATATGTGCCCGCCTGTGAGCCAAGCAAGATCATGCCCGCTAGCATGAGAAGGCCACCAAACCCTGTGATGGCAAGCGCGGTCTTGGCCCCATTATAGGCATCCTCATATTTGGATTTATAGCCAATCAGCAAGAAACTCGTGATGCTTGTGCCTTCCCAAAAGACAAAGAGCATCAGCAAATTGTCGGCCCAAACCAAGCCCAGCATACTGGTCATAAAGAGATACAGGATGCCATAAAAAAAGCCTTGGTACTTGTCCCCTTCAAGGTAATAGGCGGTGTAGAGGGCAATACAAGTGCCAATGCCTGTGATGATTAGCCCAAAAAAGAGGCTGAGGCCATCCAGACGCAGAGCAAATTCAAGCCCCATCTCTGGAAGCCAAGCATAGGTTTCTGTCAGAATTTCGCCATGCAGGACACTGTTGATTTGCCCGACAAGTATAGCTGTGACGGCTGCGGGTGGCAAAGCGGCGAGCCAGCCTGCAAAGCGTGAACGATGTGGCCGAAGTATCCACAGCAAAGGGCTACATAAACCCAAAACCAACAAACTGGTTAGTAATATAGGTACGGTCATATTTCAAGATAAACTATCTTAATTCGGCGTTAGATTGTTGATGGCAGCGTACATTCGAATCGAGCGGCGATAAACACAATGCCATTAACGAATATAACCCCTACTAATTTTGTAAAAGAATTTTTGTAAAAGAATAAAAGTCGGACGTGCTATCCCTGCAACTGGCGCAACTGCTCTTCAAGAAGACGGCGTGCCTCTGCCTCTTCTGCCAACCGACGTTCTGCTTCCTCGGCACGTTGACGTTCAGCCTCAGCACGTTGATGTTCAGCCTCAGCACGTTGATGTTCAGTCTCAACTTGTTGCTCTGCCACTTCAGCACGAAGTCGCTCCGCATTTGCTCGACGCAGCTCTGATAAAACACGATTTCGCTCGGAGCGTACATGAGGGGATATAAACGCTTGATACACTGGGTCATCGATCAATTCTGCGGGGTGTGGACGTGAAAAAAGGTGTTCTCTCCGAAGCTGAAATCCTTGCAAAATGGATGAGCGAATCACACCATTGATGGGCTGAATAGGCTGATAGATACCATTTGGACCCAGGTGGTAAAAAGCGGTTTCATTCGTGCGACTGGGCGGACTCTCATCCAGAATAAAGTACTCTGGCACACCCCCCTGAGCATATTCAATTCGTTTGGTTTCCGTATCACGCGTAACGTGTGACCGTTTGGAATCAGAGACAGACTCAATACAGATGTCAAATATCCCTCGATAAGAGCGTTCCCAGTCGCCAAGCGGTACAGGGTTGGTGTTGAGAATGACACCAAAATCAGGCATACGCACACGAATGCCTCGCTGTGTCGTAAACTGAAATCCCATATCGTTGCCAATAACGACAGCAATTGGATTTACATACAAAAAATCACGCAGGATGTCAATAAACCACATATACATCAAGAACTTCCGTAAATCAGCCACAGTGGGTTTCTCCTCAATGATGCCATTATTCCACTCATATGGCTTTTCTGTTTTGCCGTAGATGTGTTTCCAATAATACTCTAGGGATACAGCAACACCATCTAACTCAGCATCTAATGAGATTTCATCAGCAGACTCCATTGAATCGGTCATTGGGATGAACGAAAAGTTTGACAACGAACTCTTCAGTTTTCGAGATGGCCTTTGCTTGATGATCGTTTGCGCATCAATTGTATCCACCATATCTAACGCTGACATAGTTTGTGCCATCAGACCTCCTACTCACATAAAAAAAAGCTTTCAGCTAATCAGCCGTCAGCCAGAATCTGACCGTGTCTCTGGGCCGATTTTATACTTTTCTATTCTATCAAAAATTGAGAGAAAAATATCTATCGTTAGAATACACCACATCGTGCCGGGAAAAAGTTAGGCAGTCACCGTTTTTAACTACCTTAAATCGTTTAAATCGGTCGTAAACAACAGAAAAAGGCCAACACTATGTTTAAGTGTTGACCTTCTCAGTGCATTTTTACCTAGCGCAATTCAGCAGGCAATCGGTCCAACAGGTCGCTTGGACGCTCAACTTCTGCCTCAAGCACCCGCTCCTGTATCCACTCCGCATAAGCCTGTCGTCGCTCTTGGTCCACCGTTGATTCCTCTTTGGGGCGATTCTCATCGCGTTCCAACACCTCAATGACGTGGAAACCAAACTGTGTTTGAATCGGATCACTAATCTCGCCAATGGGCAATGAGAATGCAGCCTCTTCAAACTCTGGAACCATGACACCGCGGCTAAACCAGCCCAAATCACCACCATTGGCCCCACTGCCCGGATCATCGCTGTAATCCGCAGCAATCTCACCAAAGTCTGAGCCACTTTCCAGCAATTGCTTGACAGCGCCAGCCAATGCTTCCGCTTCTAGCTCACCACGTGGCCCCGGTGTTGCCGTCGGTTCTGGGAACCCTTCTGGCAATTCCGTAGGCGTTGGTGTTGGCTCTAACGTTGGTGAATCCGCTGGCAATTCAGTCGGCGTGGCGGTTGGCTCGCGGATGCTGATCAACACATGCCGCGCACTGGCCTGTTCCTCCGTGGTCTCAACCAATTCAACGCCAACCTCTTCAGACAACTTCTCACCAATCAGTTGACGACGAACAATCTCACGATATTCATCAATCGACAGGTTGGCTAAGTCGCCCAAATTGGTGGACAGCGTACCCAAGCCCTCATCATATTGTTCTTGTGTGATGATAGCACGTGTTGGCACAGGTTCAAGTGTTGCCGTCGGTGTAATGGTCGGTCCCACCGAAATCGTTGGTGTCGGTGTTGGCGTCCAACTTTCAGCCGTTGCCGTCGCAATCGCCATTGCCTCAGATGTACTGGTCGCCTGTGCTTCCGTCACCAAACTCTGTGATGCCGCCACTTCCTCACGCAACGCCTGGTCAACTTCTTCCTCGCTGACCGAAATGCCCCGCTTCTCCGCTTCCTCAAGAATCACCAATTCATTGATCAAATTATCCAATACCTGTGTCCCCAGCGAAAATGGATCGCTCAGGGTCGCTTGAATCTGCGAAATTTGATTGTTGAAAAATCCTTGACCACCAAATTGCTCTTCCAATTGTCGATAGCGGACAAGTTGACTTTGGAGTTGTGTTTGTTGAAAGAGTGTACGCTTCCAGTAGTCGCGGGTAATAATGGATTCACCGTTGACGCTCGCCAATGTACTATTAGGACGCCATAGGAATTGTTGGACTGCGCCAATAATGACCAACAGGACAACTATCCCAACAATGATAGCTGTTGCCATATAATATTGACGATCTTGTTTTTCTTGTTTGGCACTTTGTGCCCGTTGACGTCGCGTTGGCTGTCGTGGTTGTTCTTCTGCGCGCTTTTTACTTTTTTTCGCCATAAGAAACCTATTTATTTTGATAGGGTAGTCAGTAGATCAGTAGGTCAGTAATCGGTGTATCGGTAATCGGTGCGTCAATAATCAGCATGTCAGTAATCAGCACGTAGGCAATCAGTCACTAACTGACCTACCGACCTACCAACCTACCGACCTACCGACCTACCAACCCACCGACCTACCGACCTACCGACCTACCAGCACCCGACCACGTCTAAATAATAATTGTTGACTATACAGATTACTTACCACCGCGTTTGCGGACAATGCGGCTATGTGCGCCCGTGTATGGCAGGAGCGCCACGTGGCGGGCACGCTTGACTTCTTTGGCAACACGGCGTTGGACCTTTGCGCTGACACGTGTCTTGCGCCGTGACAGAATACGGCCTTGGCGGTCGACAAACTGACCGAGCAGTTTAATATTCTTATAGTCAATTTCATCATACTTGACATCGTTACCAATCCGTCGCCCACGACCCCGTTTATCAGCCACCGAGAACTCCGCAGGCCCCTGCACCTTACGCTCAATAGTCTTGCCATCGCTTGCAGCACCATCTTCGACAGGCTCCAACGAATCCAGCCCTAGCTCTTCCGGCTCATCATCGGTGAGATCACCCAGTGGCTCAATGTCGTCATCAACCAGCGATACATCTGCCTCCAACGACACATCATCATCACCCAACGGGGCCAGCCCATCATCCTCAATCGGGTCCAAAACCACTGCCTCTACACCATTTTCTAATTCGTTTGTTGTTGGCTCACTCATATTTTTACGACCTTCTATCTGAATGTTGTATCAATGGTATCACACCACTGATACAAACAAAATACTATGCGATAAATTTTTATGATTTACGAATATCGTTGATTGCGCTGAATAACCACCAAGTATAAAAAATACTCAACAATCATCGCTCAATCCTGATGAATTAGGTGACTTCCTGAAATAGAATATACCTAGCACTTGTAGCGGCTTGATATATCAAGCCTGTATGAATATACGACCCGTCTGGGATACTCTTTATCAGAAAATGCCTTATATCGAACCTGTTATTCATCCAAGCGGATAACAAGATGACGAATGATATCCTCTGTAAACCGGATAAGCCGTTCAAGCTCCTCGGTTCCCTTTGGATCCATCGTAAAGTGGTATAAGAGGTAGTAGCCCTCAAAATATTTCTTAATGGGATAGGCCAACGTGCGTTTGCCCCACACATCAATAGCACTGATGTGTCCCCCCTCGCGCTGAATCACCTGTGAAATACGCGATTTCAAATCCTCAATCCGTTCTTCGCTGGCCTCGGGCTGAATCACCCAAACCATTTCATACTCATGTTGCCGAACATCCAATGCTGGATCAGCTACATATACTGCCATGTTTTATGCTCCTTGCTGCTTAACTCAGATTTTATATAGTTTTGTTATCTGAGTCTTGCCTTCTCTGGATAAAAGCCCACAGGACCTTCCTGTGAGCAGAAAGAACGAGTTACCCGTTGAGGTGGGTTGGCTCGTTGCAGACCGTCGAGTAGTATAGCATAACGTTGAGGGATTCAAAAAAATGAGAGTGAGTTGGGTTTAAATTTGTATGGAGCAGATATACAGATATCACTGTGGGCTTATGCAAAATAAGGCTTGATAATCGGTGCAAAGTATGAAATAATTACAATATTATTTCAATGAGAAAGGCAGTAGCACATGAACGGAAACGATATCAACAAGCCTTCAGAGACGAATTTGGTGCTTTTTGATGAAATGACCGATGATATGATAGACACATCTGAGATACCACCTCTTTCAGATGAGTTCTTTGAGACAGCTGAGTGGCGAATGCCAGAAGAAATTGTGCCGGAAAAACGTGTTAAAGTGACAATTGAGATTGAACCAACCATTCTGGCATGGTTTAAAGCACAAGGTGAAGATTACCAGCAGCGGCTGGCGGCAGCACTGCATTTGTATGCAGAAGCTCATCGTAGTTTTGCACAGGAGTCTTTTGCAAACTAAGTCAATGCCTATGTGGTGATGGAGAAAGCATCATAACCCTACCAACGCCGCCTCAACCTTCGCCACTTCATTCTTCAAACCCATGCGCGTAAACAAGGCCAATGCTTGCTGAAAGGCATCTTTGGCGGCATCAGCTTGCCCCTGTGATTTATAAACACGCCCTTGGGTTTTAAGACAATAAGGTAAATCAGATAGTCCATGCTCTTTTGCAATATCAATCGCCTCATTGACATAATGGTATGCTGCCGCTAAGTCGCCTTGCCCTAAACGAACTTCACTAAGCATCCGTCTACCGCTACACACAAATCCTGGTGTCTCTGTTTGCATGATTTGATTGATGTATTTCTCAGCAATTTCAAACTGACTGAGTTCTATGTAAATTACGGCTAAATTTATGAGCGAAGCCATAATCCCATAGGTGTTTTGAAAGGACTCAAAAAGCGAAAGCGACTCTTTGGTGTGGGAAAGGGCTTCTTCATATTGTTGAGCCTCTATATATATAATGGAACGATTTTGTTTAATACCTGCAAGCGCAACTTGATGTCCGAGCATTTGGTAGGCATTTTCGGCCTGTCTATAGTATTGTTCGGCGGATTGAAACTCATCTAATTGTGTATATACGATGCCAAGATTTTGGCTCGATTTGGCAATCCCATGTATATGCTGTAGTCTGTTTGCTAAATTTAATGCGGTTTGATAATGAGTCGTTGCCTTTGCAAAATTACCAATCTCCTCTTGTACAAGACCTTTACAATTTTCGACTTCATATTCAGCCAATAAAACAGCTTTCCATGCCTCGTCTAAGGCATGTTCATCTTCTTCTATATTTCCAGAATGTATGTATGCATTTGCCAAATCTTTATAGTAATACACCAAGCGAGTCTCAGTATTTGTCTGGGCGATGTGAATTGCTTTTTTGAAGTTCTGCACAGCATCACTCGGCTCTTGCCTTTGCACATGGCAATATCCAGCAATGGCTTGTGCTTCGGCCTGACTATCTGCTGATTGCCACTCTGTTGTCTGAATATCATCCAGTATTTGGTCATATTGCCCAAAGAAACGACGAAGTTCGCTACGTATCAGGGTTAGTGCTTCTTGATTACTCTGGTTGAGTTGAGCTTTGGGGATTTGTTCAAGCAATGCAAGGGCAATGCCGCTTTGGCCTTGCTCCATTTCATGACGTTTATGTTGAACCCACATGGTTAATGCTTGATCATACATCTTTGCCTGACACAGATGATATAGTGCGGCTGTATATTCACCACTACTCAGTCTCGTCTGGGCTGCATCACAATGACGCGCAATTTGTTCAGCATCATTTATGGTTGCCAGAATTGAGTGTCGATAGGCGGGTAATAGCCGCACTGCACCATGAGCATCAAAGTGAATTAGCTGCCGTTCATGTAAGCGTCCCAAAATCGCATACTTCGCCTCATCATGAAATGCCATTGCTGGAACCCTGCCTCGAAAAACGGACAATGTTTGTAGAATTTGCCATTCTTCTGGCTGTAGGCGTTGTTGAATTTTTTTCAGCACAAATTCGACTGATGACGATTCTTGAAGTTGCTCTAGCATTGTCTCTATGGATTCATCACTTACAACCATGAAGGTGAGACACAGTTCAATCAGACGAGGATTCCCATGTGTGTATGTATAGAATTGCTCAATTTTTTGACGTTGAGAGGTGTATCGATGTCTTGGTATGGCAGATTGTTCAACCATCTCATGAATATCACCCAGCGATAATGCTGACAGGCTCAAATGTTCATCTGCGTGAATCAATGGCGTCTCTTGACCCATGAGTAGAATCGGAGCAGCCCCGTTTAGTTGTGTTAGAAACGAGATGATTGGATTGTGAACTTCATTCTGTTCTAGCTGATCCGCTTCATCAAAACAGAGGATGGCAGTGCGAGATAGAGACTCAAGGGCGGGATAGACAAGTCCTAACGCAATTTGCTCGTTGACAACTTTTTCACTGAACATCAATTGTCGGAGTAGCGTTGGTTCTCCATGACGTTGTAAAAAATGCGCCAATTGGAATAGCAACTTATCTAGCCGATCATTGAAATCATGATGAATAGTAAACCAGAAAACAGGATGTGATGCATTTTCAGAGGTTGTTGGAGATGTTGCTAGGTATCCGCCCAATGTTGTTTTCCCGATTCCACTGGGTCCTGTAATCGCAATTGTCTTTTTCTCCTTGATCCATCGTCGGCAACTGGATATGTGTTGGTGGCGACCAACAGGTTCTCTTACACGGGGTGGTTGTTCTAGCTGGACTGTCGGCTGAATATAGCGACTGAATATGTCGGCAAAGAGTGCAATGGCTCTCCGGCGATAGTTAAAATAGGTCGATTGTTTGAGTTCTTTATCGGGGTCTTTTGGGTCCCGTAACTCAATCATCACCTGTTTGTTGGAGTATTGTCGAAAATAGTGCAATTCTATCAAGTTTGCGAGATAAACATGGTGTTTCACATCTGAAAGTTCACGCATCTGCGTGACCACTGAGCGCATGACCTCGCGCAGTGTCCGCCCCAAAACTTCTGGTGTATAGGCAATTGTAGTGTCACGCGACAAGGTTTGTCGCTGTGGCAGATGCGCCGCCAAAATATACGGTTCGGCAAAATTTGATTGCTTACCCAATTCTGTCGGATCGTGAAAAAGCTCAAGTGTTGTTTCGATGGATTTGATAAAACCATCCGTATACTCCTGTGGAGATGTCATGGTATGCCTCATTTTCCGTCTGGTTTATTGATATAGGTTGTCAATCACAATTCGGACAAAAAGTTTTAAATAACAAATTAAATATCTTTGTTGTAGCATGAAAACCCACGATAGATGATGATTGGCAGTAACAGTCAAATATTAATTTATCTATTTTGGAAAATTGGATCATTTTTTGAATTGTTGATTTGATTTTGCTTGTATACTGATGATACAAGCGTTATAACGCAAAAT
>JBCCFC010000094.1:0-18197 GCA_039029935.1 Chloroflexota bacterium | reverse complement strand
GGCAACGCCTTGAAAGGTAACTCTATATTTTTCGCCTATATGACGAAAGAGAGTTCTGATTGGCCGTTCCGTCAGAAGACTTCTGCTTGCAGAAGGTTGTTTCACGTTCTGGGAGGCTGGAAGGAGTCGTTCTTCCTGAAACCATTTGCCGTTGGGAATGGGATTCCAGATACTTGAGGCTAAGGAATCGCATGGGCATATTTGTCTATATTTTGCTCATTTGTCCATGTAGAAAGGAACGGTTTACTTATTATCAACTCATCACTCATCACTCATCACTCATCACTCATCACTCATCACTCTTCCCTAGCTCCACCGAATCACCGCCCCCATCATATCCGGCACTTCATTCTTGTTGATGGCGTCATAGAGCGCGGGGGCATCGGCGGCATCAACACGATGGGTGATGGTCTTTTCCCAAGGGATGGCTCCGGTGGCGATGTTACGCAGAACGGCGGCGCGGCAAGGTTCAAGACCATCGTTGCAGGGGAAGAAGGCTGTGAGTTGTTTGCCATGTGGGACGAGGAAATGGAAGGAGATGGGGGCGTTGCCATAGTTGCCGAGGAAGACAAATTTGCCACGTAGCCGCGCCAAAGGGAACGCCAAATCGAGACAGGCGGGGACACCGCTACCCTCAAAGACGACATCGGCTCCACCCGGTTTGATCTCATTGACGCGTGCTTGGATGTCCTCCTCATTGGGGTTGATGACATGCTCTGCCCCCATCGCGGTTGCCATTGCCAGTCGTTTGGGGTTGAGGTCAATGGCGATGGGGATGGCACCGCGTAAGCGCGCCGCTACCAATGCACCCAAGCCAATTAACCCGACCGCATGGAAAACGACAACATCGCCCATCTGTACCCCCGCCATATCAACGGCATTGTAGCCAACCGATGGCATCACAAACATGCTGCCAACAGCATCGTCAACCCCCGCAGGCAATGGCTCTACCTCTCGGTCCTCTGGTATGATGGCGTGAGAGGCGTGGGTTCCCGCACAGCAATTGATATCCTCACCATTGAACTGCATGGGCGTGAAGTTGCGACGATAATAGACCTTATCACCCGTCTTAAACTGGGTGACGGCTGCGCCCACTTCCTCAACAATGCCTACAGCTTGGTAGCCTGTGCAGACAGGGAAGGGACCCCAGTCGAGTGTATGACGGATGACGGCAAACTCTGTGCCGACGCTGACACCGGAATAGGTGTTACGCACCCGCAGTTCGTTGTTCGCCAGTGCAGGCATGGGAAACTCCTCTAATGAAAACGCTTGGTCGTCTGTACAGATGAGTGCTTGGCAATAGTCAGTCATGTTGTTCTCCTTTTTGATAATGCCTATGTAACGTAGGCGCAGTATGCTGGTATAGAACCAGGATGATTATACTTTGCAGCAGAAAAAGAAACAATGTGAGTATAGAAGCACTATAGTACGGGAGTGCTATGCGAATAAATACAGTAGCAAGCGCAAGGAGATGGACAACATATACAATCATCCAAATTTGCACACGCTGCAACTTTTACAGCGTCATTGACACGATAGGGCAATAACTGTATAGTGGCTGGATGGCAACAAACTTGTCGTAATCCCTGGACCGAATAGAACGAATCCGGTCACGGTTCTAATCGGCGCACTTCCCTCCCAGGTCGAATTTCTTTCTCATACAGATACTCACGGCGATACAGTTGCATCCCCAGACTGCGATAGAATTTGGGGGCATCAGTAAAACTTTCTGCATCTGTATCGGTGATCATACGCTTGATGCCAGGTAATTGTTCAGCCCCCCCTGTCGGTTGAGCCTGTCGAAACCGCCCCCCTTCGACAGGCTCAGGGGTCTGCATGGTTACGATGCCAGCCGCCCAAAACGCATTGAAGGCTGTCAGCATAAGCGCACGCGCAACACCCTGCCGTCGATAGCGCGGACGCACAAAGAGGCTACCAATCCGCCCGGTATCATCCCGTTCAACCAGCTTGCCATTGCAAAGGACGCCGCCGACAACGGTTTGCCCGTCCAAGGCAATAAAGCAGCGCCCCGGTCCATTTGAATAGGACTCATCTTCAGGTAGTTCGTCACCCTCTTCTTTGTCATCCTCTTCTTCGTCAGCGGTTTGCGCCTGCACCACTGCCTCTATGATCTCATCGGGAATGGTTCCCCAGTGGTCGGCATAGGCGTCATCCATGGACGGGCCTACGATGTCCCAATCATGGTCAAGGTCCATTGCACGGATGACCAACCCATCTGGTAGATTTGGTACTGATGGTGGGCTGTCCAATTCAACCACCAAATGCGCCCACTCGCGCACCTTCATAAACCCATGCGCTGTAAATAGGCGGATTGCCTCGTGTTCATTAGCATAGAGGTTTGTCTGTAGGACCGTTCTAATATCAGATGGCACATTTTTCGTAAAGGCTATTGCACGATCTTCTGCCCAATTGACAAGCGAGGACCCGATGCCTTTACCCCAGTAATCAGGATGAACCGCACCACCCATCTGACCAATAATCCCTTGCTCCCCATTGATGCAATACGCAAAGCCCACAATCTCATTTTGCGCATTGGTCACAACCACTTTTTCACTGGTTGGCGGTGTATAGCGACTCAGACGAACATTGCCCACACCATCGACAACAGCTTGTTTGAAGCCGACGGTTTGTAACGCTGCTGTATTGATTAGGAAGACCACTTGATGGGCATCCGTAGATGTATAGGGTCGTAGTCGAAAATTTAATTGGTTTGACATAATTTAATTCACCAATTTTCCATAGTGGCTATTTGAGCGTTTGTGGGGTAAGACCTTCGGGAGGTGTCCGTCGATGCTTCGGACGATCCTAAACTGCTCTGGACACCTCCCGAAGGTCTGGTTTCGCACCCCGCTAGACCTCAAATAGCCGTTATTTTGAGACAGCAAAGCGACGTGCCCAACCCAGAGCGGCACTTGCGGTGACTGCCATCACGCCCGCCAAGAAGTTGAAGAGGATGTCAATCGGGTCAAACACACGGCTAGTTGGATGCACTCGTCAAGCGTCCCAATCGCAGTCGTCATCAGGATAGCGAGCAGGGCAGGGGCTGGCACAGGGCGACCTTGACTTTTGCGCTCCACAAGTGCTTGATAGATCAGCAACCCCACCACGCTGTACTCGATGAGGTGGCTGCGCTCTTCTGGAATCGCCATGCGCAGGAAGACCAAGAGATAGACAGCAAAGACCCCCAAGACAACACCTATCTCTAGCAGGCGTGGTCTTGTCTTAAAAACTTGTGTGACAATGGCAATGCCCATGAGCAGCATCCCAAAGGCAAAGGTGTCATCAAGCAGCCCTCTATTGCGCAGGATGCCAGCCAGTGTGGCTGCTAGACCTAGCGTTGAGTAGATTCCTATCACAACGGCCACTGTCCACAGCCAGAGACGTCGTTCTCGATTGGATGTAAAGATGTTCATGCTACAAGTCCTCATCCAACTCAGGTAACATCCGTAGGTCAAGATATTGCAACAAGCCATCCAACTGTTCACGCGTGGACCAAAAAATGCCTTCTATCCGTGCCAGCTCCTCGGCTTCATCGGTCAACCCTTCATGCGCAAAGAGCCACATCTGTGTCGAAAGCGGGTCAAACATTTCTTCAACCAGTTGCGTCTGTGTAATCAACGCCTGCACGATACCAACCCCCATCGGCTTTGTCGTCTCCCACTTGCTCTGGCAGACCCATGTCCCATCAGCAAAGGCGGCAATGATGTCAACCTCTTTATCCTTGCCCGAACCAAGACTGACACGATGATGCAGATAATGGAGGGTGGGATCAAGGGTAATGTCATCGTCGCTATTAAAAAAGTGACCCGGAAAGGGTTTCTTGCGCCGATTTTGGTTGTTTAACAACACCTGCGACATAAACACCTCAGCCAAATAGCCTTTGTATTCGTTGAACCGTCTTGCCATACGCCGATAACGATTGTTCAGTTCATTATGAACGCGCCCCTGATGCAATCCCTCTACATACATCTGTCCCCACACTTTGAGAAACTCAAGCAAAATGGGGTCATCAATTTTGCGAAACCAATAGCCAATGCCGCTGTGTTCGAGCAAATCTCCGCGTGAAAGACGCACAAGCACATCGCGAATCACCTCAATGGAGACATCTTTTCCTTCTTGGCGTTTGAGTTCTTCTTGAATATGTTCAGGGCTAATCACTTCCCCTTCGCCAAAGGTAGAGAGATAGAGAACCCATTTGGTGATGTTTGCGTCATTAATACGCTCAACCCAGCGCGTCACTTGGTCATAGAGTTCGCGCCAAATAAAACCCGATGAGATATCGGCAGCAAGAACCATGTTCAAGTTATCTTCATCCACCAACGGACGACCTGTTTCAAGTGACTGTCGAACCACCGCAGAAATATAAAAAGGATTGCCAGCACAACGCTCTGCGACAACGGGGGCCATCAGTTCGGGCACGGTTGCCTGATAATAGTCAGCAGATCGTTTGACCAACTCTGTGCTCCAATAGGCAGACAATGGTTTGATGGGTTTGCTCCAAAAACGACCAAAAAGCCCACCACGTCCCAAGATATCATTTGCCAAGATGCTCATCGCCGAGCCTGTGACAAAGTGCGGACAGGTTTTTGATTCGACAGCCTGTTGCATGAAGCCAATGATGCTGAACCCCACATCTGGTTGATGGGCATTTTGAAGTTCATCAATAAAGATCACAATTGTCGAGTTATTGATATCTGAAATGCGTCTCGGCATTTCCAAGACATCCAATTCTGGTGTTGCGATTTGGCGCGTCATCAATGCATGATGCCACATTAAAAGAGTATCTAGACTGTCTGGGAATGGGTGTGTATCTTTTGAGTTATGTAGTAATTCAAGTAATCTTTCTGTCGGAAATCGTTTAACAATAATTTCTGGCCGCTGTGCATAAAAGGCTAGATAATGACGAATAAAATTTTCCAGATATTCTTTGGCAAACTCCCATCGTTCTAACGGTTTATCTCGAAAGGAATAGTAGACAGGTACAACTGCTTTGGGATTCTTTGGGTCTTGCTCAAAAAAGAGACGGTTGGCGACACGACGAAAAATTTCTGTCTTGCCCATGCGCCGTTGTCCCAATAGCACCGTTGATATGCTACGTCGATCGGCCGCTCTTAGGGCAGACTGATAGAAATAGTCGAGAAACTCTGTACGGTCGGTATAGATTTCATCAGGTACGTCGGGGAAGATGATCCACGGATGTTGTTTGAAATGGGCGGCTTCTCTTGGTGGTGTGTTGTTGGACATGATTAGTTGTTCCTTTCTAATCTATCACAATTGAGCGAGTCTATCGACGATCCCACTCTATGAGGACTGAATTCCCTGCCCCTGAATACCTCTCCATGAGTAAATCAAACGTAGCCATTGCCATATCCAGAAGAGAGTCGTCAACAACATGGGATGTACATATTTGCAAGGTGAATCGCATTAACTTGTCGATGCCTAATCCCCAATCAGCAATCGGTTCGTCTTTGAGAAGCATTGTTTGTATTAACAAAAGTGTCCATTCTGGATCGAGCTTCCCATATTCCCACAAATATTCGGCGAATTTATATTCAAGCGGATAATCATCTTGATCAGCAATAGCCACGGCCAAATCTTTGAGAGAATAAAAATGCGTTCCATCCGCATTATAAAATATCATATTGATTTGTCCTCGAACATCTCTGTTCCTATCTGCACTAAGCTCTTTTAACTTTAATTTACAATAGAATTGAGTGTCTGAATCAGGACTATGAACTATGTTTCCGCCATAAACATATGCAGCTGCCTCTCGGTGGATGGGTGTTCCCCTAATTGCTAAGTCCCCAAGACGTTTTGCATGGCATTGTTCAGCCTCACTGAAGTTCTCAGTTAAAAGGGATGCCAAACAGGCTAACTTTGCACCCTGTTCTTGGACTGCTTCTTTGGAGCTGCCCATCATATCTTCAATATATGGCTGTACATTACTAAAGTTATGATACATACTGTACTTCAGAAATGTAGCCACACACTTTGTATGGCGAATGATTTCATGCCCATCAATCATTTTTTCAAAAAGCTGCCATGATCTGGATGGATTGCAACGAATCATATATTTTAGTTCATGCACAGCCCCGATACGTATAATAGTCGATGGTTCTGTAGCGATATACTCGATAAGTTTCCATTTTTGTTCTTGCCCTATGTCTGTATCATAAATTCGCATCAATGTACTGAGTGCAGAACCTCGCTCTGTATGAAGATAACTCTGGTATGGGTCAGGATGATTTATCCACTCTTCTTCATCTTCATTCATATCTTTATGACTCCATACCATCAATTGAGTGACAATATCTTCTGGAATTTCATGACTAGAGTATTGCATCACTGCTTTAGATAAGTCCTTTTGTAGTTTCCCACTTGCATCCTTGGCGTATCGACGAAATGCTTCAAATATCCATTCGACGGGCGAGCCTGCGTTTACAAAGCCATTCACAAACGCCCATATGTAGTGGTGGTTAGCAGTTGACGGAATGTGTTGGAAAAGTTCATAAAATCGGCTTGGTTCGCTTCTGACACATTGGGTAAGTACATTCGCAATTTCATCAGCATATGACTTTAAAAGATTTCTAGTTTGATCGAAACTGGTGCTATATTTACTCATAACGTCCAACCAATTTTGATTCGACATTTTTTCTGCAATATTTTCATCAATAGGTGAAGAAATGAGTTTGTAACCTGTGTGATAAACAGTCGTATCGGGAATATGATGAGGGAATTTTCGTTGCCATTCCTGTAATCGTTTCTGTCCTTCGGCGGAAAGATATTGGCTGGGTATCGAGAAAAGTAGTCGATATTGTTGTATGCCTCTAAAATATAAACCTTTAGTACCTGCCCATTTTGCAATGGGGGCATAGTTCATAATCTGTTGTTCGAGTTGTGTTTGCTGCTCATCAGTTAAGTAAGGATAGATTGAAGAAATCAGCTTTCTAGAGTCTTCTTGTTCATTATCACCTAAATCAAGTCTGCGTTTGTCTGAAATCAAAAACCGGAACGCATCATCATAAAATACTGATGGCTGTGAAGCATACACAATACAAATAATTCGATTAGGTGTGTCATAAGAAAAATTTTCTAATCTTGATACAAAATGACGAAGCTTGTCTGGATCATTTTGGGCGAGTTGGTTAAATGCGCTTAGGAACGCATGAATAAATTTAACAGCAAAAGGAACAGATTTGAGACCAGAATCGCTATCTTCTTCTGAATCATCATCGAACCAATCAGTTGAAAAATAATCTGGAGGAAAGCTATTCATATTATCTGTAAAAAAATAGGGATATGATAGCACCTGTTCAACCCAAGGTAAAATATGACGAATGAATTCTTCAGGGGCTTGTTCGCTAAGGATATTAAATGTTTGCTCTAAATCAGAGGCAATCTCTCGCAAATCATCTAGCAGAGATGAGAAAAGCGATTCGTCCATATCATTTATATTCTCTGACTTTTTTGAGCGTTTTTCAATATAGTTATTGAAAGATTCGGAGAAAAGCCTATAGATTAATCTACACGCTACTACGGGTGCGAATCTACTTACGTTGTCTAAATGCAGCCATAAATTGAAGCTGAAAGCTGCATGACTGAATATGATCTTTTCGTATAGAATGACTGCCTCATCTGTATGCCAATCTCCTATACGAAGAAGTATATCAGCAATAGGAGCGTTCCATTCATCTGAATCATTCAAAAATGGTGTAAGCGTTGTAATTACTTCGGCTTGTTTGGTTTCTGAAAAATCGTGAAGATACCTAAGTGCGCTATGTCTAGTTGACTGATTTCGCAACCACTTATCAAGTAATGGTTGTATATAATCAAACCACCCCGTATTTCCCTGCATAGCTGAAAGCATAGAAGAAAAGGTTGTTCTATCTTGCAGCAACGGAAGTGCTATCAGCCATTCATCTTCATTTGGATTCAGGATAGAACCAAACCATCGAAATAGCAAATCACGCATGTGAAAGCGCAGTTGATCAGAGTTGAATAGTTGCCGCAGGTTTTCAAGGTAAACTGGATAATGATGATCATAGCCTCGTAGATAGGCCAGAATTTGCACAAGTTTTGAGCGGTCAAAGATACCTTGTCGTGAGGTGATGATTACGTTTGCAAGTTTATTCCCCGACTTAACAAATTTGCGTGCATAACAATAGTCGAAGAATGTTTGGTGCAAAAAGCTCCAACCGTCTTTAGTATCATTGATGAGGATGCCCTCGCTTGCTAACCAATTTTGAGCAGACTCAAAGCCACTTATTTCATCTATTGGCATAGAGGTCTTTTGATGTGTATCCATGTAGGTTGTTATATAGTCAATAGCACCAATTCGTTCTTCTCGAGGCGGTGCATCCTGGGTGTGTTTGCAAATTACTGCATCCCAAATTAAGGCATATAGTTTTTGCAGACTACTAATGTCATGTAGCTGTGATACAGTCACGCCCTCACTCAAAATAAGGACAAATAAATTTAAATGAAGAGGCGTTTGAAGTAATAATTGTGCAGTGTTTGCTAACTGATTATATTTTAGACCGAAGACATCTAATACTTGTTGTATTTGGTAAGGTTGTAACGCTGGTATTTCAAATTGTTTTGCCACCATGATACCATTGAGTCGTGGGTCTGAGTTATAGTCAAAACGACGGCAAGATAGCAATATACTGACATTGGGTATTATGCTTATGCGAGCGATTAAATCAAGAACAATGTCCAATGTTTGTTGGTCATGTGCCAAAGAAAGAGATAATGCATCAATTTGGTCAACTAATACAACAACGCGTCCAAATTTTGCAAGTGTCTCAATTGACTTTTCGACAGTAAAAGTTAATCCAAGCCTTTCTTGAATACGGATTCGAGACTTTTCACTCGATAGCTGCCTATCGGCTTTAATAGCGAGTACATCTATATTTTTTTCTTGCAGCGTCAATAACACCCTTTTCATGAGGACGGTTTTCCCCATGCCAGCTTGATCTAAAAGCACGGATACATTTTTTTCATCAGGCAAATCACTCAGTAGCCAATCAACAATAACATTAACAACATCATGCTCAATATATATGCCTGTCTTCCCAAATTCGGATGGGGACTTTAGTAAGCTAGAATTACATAACTTTATTTCTTCTCGTAACGACACAATATTTGCTGGCGTGTCGAACTCTAAGCCACAAATATCTTTATGCAGTCTTGCTCGCAGAAAGTCGGCAGTTAATTCTTGTCTATTGCTCCCATATTGACCAACATAGGAATACAATAGATAAAAAAGTTCTTTTTGATTACGGTTTGTATGAGGCATCCAGTCTCGTAGGCGGTCTCGTATAATAGCCTCTTTGGAGATAGACTCTACATCAATAGTGCTTAAGAAATCCATCATAGACTGAGGCGACAAACCATTGGGTGCTATTATCGACTCTATATTGGAACGTAATGTCTTTTGCGTTTTTGTAAGTCCTTTCTCCCAATCTTGTATACTTATATTGGGTTTGGTTCTATCACATAGCCCCTTCAAGTCAAAACGTTCATGCCCAAGATATAATTGTAATCGGTCCTGTTTCGGATTGAATTCTTTGTTTTGAAACTGTCGATAGAAATCCTTCCATAGCTTACGCCATTCCATACTTGATGTACGAGTAATGCGTTCTTTTGCTTGGATGAATATTTTATGATTATCCTCAAAGGTAACGACTGTATCATCAACTTCACTGGGAGCCTCTGGACGAACTGTAATCACGGTTTCATCCGCTGGACGTTGTGTTAAGTCTAACAATCGACCTAAATAGAGAGTTGTGATTGCATTTTGATAGTAAATGCCTGACTGCGTGGTTGGTCCACCTGATTCTGCCATAAGTATAAATTTCTCCAGAAGATTTAATATTACTGCCGTTTATAATAGCACAAATTTTCTCAGAAGAAAAATTCAACATAGACAATTCAGAGGCATTGTTAGCGTTTGGATATAAAGAATTCATAACATATCTTTTAAATCAGCCAGGATAGTTCAACGAGCCTACCCACGTGCAGGTCAACCGCTCAGAGTCAACCCGCACATGGGCGTGCTTACTGTACGAACTATGAGTTACGATTAAAAGCTAGGCGGTTCGCCATAATGATAATACGAATGGATTTCAGCAATCTGCCCATCACGCACATAAATACAGTCACAGGCGGGCATGTCATCGACCAGATAGCGAATGGCAAATTTATCACCACAGTCGAGGACATCCAGCGTTGTAATCGTGCTGCTAAAAAAGGCATCTGGGTTTGCCATAGTCAGGTCAAGATAGGCTTGTCGTCCCTTGATTTCGCCAAATGGGCTGGTATGCACAAAGTCTTCGGTCAGTTCCAGTTTCGAGATATCTTTGGTACGAAAGGCGTCTAACCAACCATCAATGACAGCTCTACTCATCAAAATACTCCACGCTATCGTCAATTTAAATAAACCCCAGAATGCTTTTAGATATAAAGTTCAGCTAGCACGCCCTCGTGCGGGTCTAACATATACTACCCGCATGAGGGCGTGCTAGCTGAACGATTTCTACTTACTTTCTTGGTTTTATTAAGACCATGCCTCGCTGCCACGAAAGGCCATATGCTTTGCAGGGTCAAAACGCGGTTGCGGGGCATAGACATTGGGGACGCTGGCGTCTATCGGACCACGCAGCAAGATGTTTTCGTGGTTTTCTTTCTTGACCCACGTGCTGGGTGGTACATAGCGCAACGTCAGTCCCACACGCCACTCATCGGATGTGTTGACATTGGAGCCGTGAATAATGTGGGGGTTGTGCATAGAGACATCGCCCGCATTTAGCTCGATATCCACCGCCTGCGATTCATCAATATGGTCGGGATGAATGGCACTGTTCAGGACATATTCATCCGTATCCAACTCGATCATGTCACGTCGCTTCAACAGCCGAGAGTTCTGTGTGCCGGGCAGCACACGCATACAGCCATTCTCCTTTTTCGAGTCACTGGCGGCCAGCCAAAGCGTTGTCACCTCCATCGGTTCCAGCGGCCAGTAGGAGCCATCTTGATGCCAGCCCACAGCCTGTCCTGTGCGGGGTCGCTTGGCGATATAGTGAGCACCAAAGAGGGCGATGTTGGGACCGATAAACTGCTCGACGACATCCATTAGTCGCGGATCGCCCGCCAGTCGATGCATAAATGGGTCACGCGCCAGCAAATGGTGGTGTAGTTGTTCGGGCCGAACGCCCGGATTCTTGTCGAGCAGCCAGTGGACGTGTGCCACCGTCTCCGCGGCTAAGTCTGGGTCAACGACATTGCGGACAATGACATAGCCGTTTTCATCGTATGCTTGCTTGATGGTTGTTGTGTTGGACATCAATAGTTCTCCTCTTGTGATTCTTCTTTCATCAAACATTATTGTGGTTAACAACAGGTTGGACACCTGTTTACCTGACTTATACATCCCTGTTCAATTCAAAAGTCATCTGTTTGCATTGTCTTATCAACTGATGTATGCTTGGTTCATCAATGGAGATTCTGGGTTGGGTTGAAAAAAGGAGAAATGATTGATACATCTTATGACAAACCATCAAATTCTACAAACCAATCGAAATCATGAAGGGGGCAATGCATGACGCTCATTACACGTATCCGCGTACTCACGTCTAACGTTCTACTCACGCTGTTATGGCTTGCCCTCGCCTTTGGCTATCCAGGCTACATGTTCACCATCTACACCTTTGGCCTTGGGTTTGATGTCGGCGCAGCACGCAACGACGCCTTTGACCTACAGCTAAGTCTTGGTGCAGCACTCGGTATCCCCAGCATGGCCTTTATCGACCACTTCAACATTCTCTTTGTGA
This sequence comes from Chloroflexota bacterium, assembly GCA_039029935.1. GTDB lineage: Bacteria > Chloroflexota > Anaerolineae > Caldilineales > Caldilineaceae. The sequence continues at coordinate 6,345 of JBCCFC010000094.1, read as the reverse complement.
CGATAGCCCCACTTGCCTGGTGGCGCAACCCCAAAGTGCAGACTATTGTGTCGGGTATGGCGATTCTCAACGGGCTGTATATGTTTCTCTTTGTCGCCGTCTTTCTGCCACCAGTCCTCATGGGCTATGACGGTGCGATTGAAGAATCCATGCTAGGGCTTATCGTGTCACTGGTCTTCCTGATCTGTGTGCTTCTGCGTCTGCCTGTGACACCACACCGCAATATCTTGCGGAATTGGTCCATCGGTGTGGGCGTTGTCGCGGTCTATTTTATTATCATGGGCATCATCCGCACACCGTTCTTGGACAATGTGCGCGCATTGCGTCGTATGTGTGTGACGACACCGGGACAAGGGGAGCCTTGGCCGAGCGGGTGGCAATGGGAGCCGATGCCCTTTGGCGGGAGCAATGGCTGGCCCATAGGTCCTTGGCCCGAAGGCCCTAAATTGCCGGGATGCGAACCGACCGCCGAGTTGGTCAGTGCTGCTGCAGCAGAACTTCAAGCGATTACCTATCTGCCACTAGCACTCGTTCTAGCAATCATGGTGATCGGTGTCGGCGCATTCTTTGTGGCCGTCTTACGGGCGAACAATCCACAGGAGACTGTTTGAGTGGATGTAATTGTTCAGCCCCCCTGTCGGTTGAGCCTGTCAAAACCGCCCCCCCTTCGACAGGCTCAGGGGTCTGAATGGTTACGAGTGGATGTAACGTTGCGTTACAAGGCATTATCGACAAGCATCGGCACACTACTTGACCAAGTTGAGCACATCAACGAACAAACGCAGATGGATGTTATTCCAGAAGGGTTTGACACAACACTTTATGCGCTTGTGTCGGGCTGGGTCACGGATGCGCGTAATGCCTGTGCGCATCATGAGTTTGAGGTAGCGTTATACCTGATTGTGCAAAATCTCTATGAAGTGGAATTCAACGTAAGTCAGGAAATCGCTGACCTCGCATTGGCTGCGACCCAAACGATGCAGCTTGAACCAGAGCGATACGATTTACGGGCATTGGTTCAATAGGGCGTCATGATATCTAACAGAATATTTATATACAACATAACATGAATACCCTAATTTTAGTTACAGGCGGTTCCTTTATCATGGGCAACCCGCTTTCGGATAACGACATTCTACGTCTCCGTGTGATACACCAACCCACGTTTCGGGCGTTGCTGCGCGAGCGAGCAGACACCCCCCGTTACAATCGTACGCCAACTCTGCCAACCGTCTCAGTGGATTCGTTTTGGATCAGCCAATATCCCATCACACAAAGGGAATGGTCGCAGATGACGCCCGATAACCCATCTCATTTCTGTGACCCAAGCCGCCCTGTTGAGTGCGTTACATGGCATAGCGCAATTGCCTACTGCAACCAACGCAGTTATCATGAGGGACGAACACCTTGCTATCAGCATCACGGAGACCAGCTACACTGCAACTTCCATGCCAACGGCTATCGACTGCCAACCGAGGCGGAGTGGGAGTATGCGGCACGGGGTGGGCAGGTCAGCGAGCAGTTTGTGTTTCCGGGGAGCAATGATGTCAATGAGGTAGCGTGGCATCGCTTTAATTCAAAGAAGCAAACCCATCGTGTGGGTCAAAAACAGCCCAATGAGTTGGGGTTGTATGACATGGCAGGTAACGTGTACGAGTTGTGCTGGGATTGGCACGAACCGCATGACGCCCCACCCATGAATGCCATCAACCCAACTGGTCCCGCAGGTCCCGCAGAGCCAACAACAACGAGGAAACGGGTTGCGCGTGGTGGCTGCTATCTGAACGCGCCACATTTACTCTATACAGGAAGGCGATTGGGTCGGGCAATGGATGAATGGAATGATCATCTGGGATTCCGCGTGGTCCGGCGAGATTGAAAAAAAAGCTAGTCAGCAACTCAGCACTTCAGCACTTCAGCCTGACTAGCTGACTAGCTGACTAGCTGACTAGCTGACTAGCTGACTGGCTGACTAGCTGACTGGCTGACTGGCTAATTTTATACTTTCCGACATGATCAAAAAACAAGGGAGACAAATGGAAAACCAATTTAACCAAGTAGATCGCTATGAAAGCCTGATGGACGTTGTGCGAAATCGGCTGACCAACCGTGCCTTTGATCCAGACTATGTTGTGCCAACCGAGCATTATGAGATGATTCTGGAGGCGGCGCGGCATGGGCCGTCGGGGGCCAACGCACAACCCTGGCACTATATCGTTGTCACCAATCCAGCCATGAAGGAAAAGTTGGGCGACACCTTTCTCAAAGAGCAGAATCGCCGCGCCAAAATGGGGATGAAGTTTCCGACGCCCAATTACAAGGGCATGAAGACCGCGCCGGGGTTGATCATTGCGGTGGCAGATTTTCGCTTTATCCGTGCTTTTCCGATCCTCAATGATGGGTCCGAATTGGACCAACGCTATAAAGAAAACGCCGAGCGCATTCTACTGCAAAGCGTGGCTGCATCGCTGATGTCCGCACACTTGGCGGCGGCAGCCTTGGGCTATGCTGTGTGGTGGGTGACAGCGATTGGGCAGGAGGAGATTCAGAAGGAATATAAGCCTTTGCTGGGTGTGCCGGATGACCTGTCGATTATCGACATCATGTGCTTTGGGCCACCACTCAAACCATCATACAAGCGTTGGAAGAAAGCGTTGCCCGAAATCATGAACATGGACCAGTTTAACATGGACAACTACTGGTCCGAGGAAGAGCTTGATGAGTGGGTGAAGACAAAGCGGCATCGGGTGATGTTTCGGGATGCGGATAATGTTGATTAGATTTGATGGATAGAATGGAAGACGGTGATATAGAATGACAAAAGAGAGAGGATGGACATTTCTACATGTCAATGACAGCCATATGGGGACGCCGCGATCTTACCGTTTTCGCCCCGCTGTCAATCAACGTTGGGCAGCGATTAAGGAACAGATGGTTGAATCTGGTGCCGACTTGCTCTTACACGGCGGGGACTTGACACGTGATGGACAGACCCACGAATTTGAACTGCAACAGGCGCGGGCGGACCTCGATACATTACCCTTTCCCTGCTACGTAATTCCTGGCAACATGGATGTGGGCAATAAACATACGTATATCAGGGGTGTTAAGCCCGAATGGGATCCAAAAGGGCTAGGCTGGCACGACCCCGATACCAACTTGACCGCTGCACGGCTGGACCTCTTTGCCAACTATTTTGGCCCCTTGCAGTGGTCGTTTATGCACAAGCAGGTTCGCTTTACAGGATTCTTTGCGGCAGTGGCTGGCTCTGGGTTGCCCCACGAAGAGCGATTTTGGGCGATGATGGAACGGCTTCCCGATTTGCCCAAAGCCGAGCATCATGTGGCTGTGATGCACTATTGGCCTTTTATGGAGCAGCTTGATGAGCCAGATTGGGATTTGACCATTGGTGAGGAGTGGTCCAACTGGTATTTCTCCATCAGCCAACCGCATCGCCAACGGCTCTGGGATTTGCTTGTTGCATCCAATGTGGAGATTCTCTTTTGTGGACATGTTCACACGGGCAGACCCATGCAAATCGTCGATGGTATTCGGCTCTATCGCACAAATCCGGGGGGCAATACGGCCCAACTTGCCGAACGATGGCTCGATGCTGATGTACGCTTTGGCTTTCATCGTTGTGAGGTCACTGTGGATGGTATCAACGTGCAGTTTATTGAGGGGACTGATCAGTGTGAAGAGTTTGGGACTTATGGCCCACTGGGGCATCCACCCGTTGCCGAAAGAGATTACTCGGTGGCTCGTGAACATCCGCCCTTATCACCAGACCCAGAATCATAAAGGAGCAAGCTGTATTGAACCCAACTCGACCATACACAGGTAGCGAATATCTGGAAAGCCTGCGCGACGACCGCGAAATCTGGATATATGGCGAACGCGTCAAGGATGTCACCACGCATCCAGCATTTCGTAACACCGCTCGTATGACGGCACGGCTCTATGATGCGCTACACGACCCGGCAACCAAAGAGATTCTGACATGTGAGACTGACACTGGTTCCGGCGGCTACACCCATCGCTACTTTAGCCCGCCACAAGATGCTGCCGAGTTGATGGCGGCATGTGATGCCATCGCCCAATGGCAACGGCTAACCTATGGCTGGCTGGGACGTACACCCGATTACAAGGCTGCGTTTCTCGCCAACTTGCAGGTCAACGCGGATTTTTACGATCCTTATCAGGCCAATGCGCAGCGCATTTTTAAAGAGGCACAGGAAAAGGTCCTCTACATGAACCATGCACTGGTCAACCCGCCTGTAGACCGTGACAAGCCCGTCGAAGAGGTGCGTGATGTCTTTGTCCATGTCACCAAAGAGACCGACGCAGGTATCATTGTCAACGGGGCTAAGGTTGTCGCCACCAACTCGGCCCTCACGCATTACAACTTTGTCGCCTATCATGGTCTGCCCATCCAAGCCAAGGAGTTTGCCGTTGTCTTTGCACTGCCCATGAACACGCCGGGGGTCAAGCTCATCTGTCGGCCATCGTATGAGATGATGTCGGCGGTGATGGGTAGCCCCTTTGACTACCCGCTGTCAAGTCGGCTGGATGAGAACGACGCTATCTTTGTGCTAGACAATGTGCTGGTTCCTTGGGAAAATGTGCTGATTTATGGCGATGTCAAGCGGTTCAATGTCTTTGGTCGTCATTCCGGCTTTTTCCAACGACTCTGTTTGCATGGCTGTACACGGCTGGCAGTCAAGCTCGATTTTATCAGCGGGCTGCTGCTCAAGGCTGTGGAAACGACGGGCGTTAAGGATTTTCGGGGTGTCCAAGTCAACGTAGGCGAGGTCCTCAACTGGCGCAATCTCTTCTGGTCGTTGAGCGATGCCATGTGTACACGGGTTGAGCCTTGGCATGGCGGTACGGTCTTGCCCAACATGGAGGCTGCCCTCTCCTATCGCATGGTGATGACAACGGCCTATCCGCGCATCAAAGAGATCATCCAGAATTTGATTGCCAGTGGCCTGATCTATCAACCATCCAGCAATCTCGACTGGCAAAATGACGATCTGCGCCCCTATCTGGACAAATATGTGCGTGGTTCCGGTGGTATTGAGGCTGTCGAGCGCATCAAGTTGATGAAGCTATTGTGGGATGCCATCGGTACGGAGTTTGGCAGTCGGCATGAGTTGTATGAGCTGAACTATGCGGGCAACCACGAGACTGTGCGGCAGGAGGCGTTGTTGGTGGCAAAGGGCAACAAGTCGGCGGATGAGATGAAGGCGTTTGCGGACCAGTGTATGGCTGAGTATGATCTGGATGGGTGGACTGTGCCGGATTTGGTGAGTCCGGGGGATGTGAATTTTTTTGAGACTGAAACAAGGAGTGCCTTTTGATTGATCATGACAACTTGGAAGAATTTTCCGACCCGGCCAACTACGACATGGAGGATACCAGCGATACTGGCGTTGATTTCTATGCAGCCTTGGCAAAAGAGGTGGGTAGCCCAGTGTTGGAAATTGCCTGTGGCACAGGTAGGGTCAGCATCCCGATTGCGCGCATGGGCTTTTCGGTGACGGGCTTGGACGTTGTACCGGGCATGATTGAACAGGCACAACGCAAATCGGTAGGATTATCAACGCGCTGGGTTGTGGGTGATGCACGGGCTTTTGATCTTGGCGAACAATTCAAGCTGATTTTCTTGACGGGCAACGCCTTCCAAGCATTTCTGACCAATGCTGACCAAGACACACTGTTACAACGCGTTCATGCCCATCTCCACGACGATGGCCTTTTCGCCTTTGAAACACGCAACCCGCTTGTCACCAGTGCGCCACCACCAGCAGGGCTATTTCTCAAGTTTGATGACAACACAGAGGAACGAACATGGCCGTCGTTTACGGATACACAGGGACGCGAGGTGCGTATCTCGCGAACCCATGTCTATGACCACGTGACACAGATTATCCATGTGACAGCCTACAAACGCTGGTATGAGGATGGCGAAGAACAGACCAAGGTCACACGCACGGCCCTGCGCTATACCTTTCCGCAGGAGCTTGCCGCCTTGCTCAACCACAATGGGTTTACCCTTGAGCGACAATATGGCAATTGGGACAGAGAGCCATTGCATGCAAACAGCCCCAGTATTATTGTTGTCTGTCGTAAACGCTGAGATAGTATCGCAGGTTGGCTACCTGCGCCACAGATAATCAATCTGTGATACGGGTTCAGTAGCGCAGGTTGCCTACCTGCGCTACTGATAATCAATCTGTGATACGGGTTCAGTAGCGCAAGTTGCCTACCTGCGCCACAGATAATCAATCTGCAATACGGGTTCAGTAGCGCAGGTTGCCTACCTGCGCCACAGATTGATTATCT
>JBCCFC010000093.1:0-18239 GCA_039029935.1 Chloroflexota bacterium | reverse complement strand
TATCAGATAACTCGTGGCCAGAATTGATGCAATTTATTTCAACTGGTGTACAAAGTTCTATTGTCAGTGAACGTGAGGTTAGTCAACCAAGTGTATGTTCGCATCTGGCTCTTGTCACGATCTGTTTCTGGCTCGACCTCTTTTTTGTATGACCGACCCTTCATAATCAGAGCAATCGGCAGGACGGGTTTATCCTGTGTGACACGATACAAACTGTAATACTCAAACATCCGATTGGGAACAGGTTTAGGCTTGTTGGCCTCTGCATCTACATGAAGAAGGATGACCTCTTCCTTTGGCTCAGACTTTTTCTTCTTATCCTTGCCTTTGCGCCGAACAATGTTGTCCTCAACACTGGTCCGAAATGCTGGCTTCTCAGTATCTTTGAGGGGAATTGTCGCCGCCACATCCGTTATTCGCAGTGCCCGTCCCGGCTGGTTGATAATCTGTTCCTTGTCAATAAACTGCAATTTAGGCCAATCGAACCTTTTTGCCTTTGCCACATAAAAGAGCCACATAAACCGCTCCAAGAAGCGTTGAAAGAACTCCTTAATGAGTCGGTCATGTGCAATATATTCGCTGTGTTGTGATTCTGCCATGAAACTCCTTCTTCCAATGGTTATGATAAATACAATCGAGTTAGACAGCTTTGATTATATCACAAACTGAAAAAATTTATAGAGTGTTTATCGAAAGTTTGTAATACAAACCGCCCTTATCGGTTTAGACTAGCATTATGCCTAATTAAACCGAGGTGCAGCGAATATCCCCCGATTCGCTGTTCTAAACCTTTCAGGCATCAATCTAAACACGCAAAATTTCTCAGAAGAGGAGAGAAACGATGAATAAACATCCACCAGATGTCATGGTCTTGTGGGGAGAAAACTTTGATGAACAGATGGCAACCACCTTTGTGACTCAATTTCGCGAGGCGGGATTTCATGTCAAACTTGTGGGCTTGCGTGGTCGCCAAATGACAGGGATGCGCGGTCTCGCCTTGATGCCAGATATGACACTGAGTCAAGCCTTACCCTTAGCAAGTATGGTCCGCTGCGTTGTCTTGCCCTGCCACTCGCCCTACTTGACCCAACTCGACAATGACCCACGCATCCAAGATTTCTTTCAGGACGCCAACGACAATGAAGCCCAAGTGGTGACAGGGCAGATTCATGTGGCTGAGTTGGAAAAATTGACCAATCCGGTGAGAGTGATGAGTTATGTTGGGGGTGTGGGTGCGGATGAGTCGGTCGGTCAGGTGAAACAGAAGTTATCAGCGGCTGCAAGTGTCCATGCAACGACTATACCCATTGCATGATAGGCAAGTTTATGCGCTATCCAATCAAACCGCAGTCATTCATGAATTCATTCACGTCAGAAAAGCAATAAAGATTATTAATCGATAGATTGTACAAGCCGAGTATGAACATTCACGAATCAAAAACAATGCGAGCAATGGAGTTGACAATGAAATTATGTAAAACAATTTATTTTATAAGTATGTCAATCATCACCCTACTCATACTATGCTGGGCAAATCCGCAGATAACATTCGCCATGTCCACACAGACAAATCCACCAAGCGATGGACATGAACACGAAGAAATGATTATCTATGTAGACCCAAATGCAAATCAACTGCCCGATGCTGCCAAATTAGCGATAGAGCAGACATTACGGACATCACACTCGTCACATCATGATGGTGAACGTTTTCTCGTGGTGGGTTTACGTCAGCAAAATAATTGGGCAATCGCAACCGTGATGATCGAAGAATCAACTTCGCACGACCACGATATAAGTTACCATAATCATGCACCGCAAGAGATGTTTTCGATGCTGCTTGTGCATGTCAACAGTGAATGGCGTGTGTCTTTAGATTCTGATCCGCAAATTCAAGACTTATTGAATCTAATTCCGCTATCCGAACTTTCGGACGAGGCTCGCCAAGTCATTTTTCTCTCTGCCCTTGCACAAAGCCGCGATACCAGAGAGTTGAATGCCGCAACAGCCCAGCAGCAGTCAATGTTGTATAAGTTTCCTTGGCGTGCTGAGGAGAAATGGAAAGCTTCACGAGGCTATCATGGTTGCTGTAATGATGTTGGACAAAAGGTGGGACATAGCATTGATTTTATCCCGATGGAACCCAGTTCCAATGACATTCTGTCTGCGGCCAACGGCACGATTAAATACATCTGTAATGACGGTCATCAAGTCTATGCAGCCATTGCAACCGACGGCACAATCAATGAAATGTTGGGCTATCGACATTTGGATGCGAGTACCGTGCCAGAGGAAATCACAGGACAATGCTCCGGCACAACCTGTCACACAAGCTTGGATGTTGAGCAAGGCCAGTTTCTTGGCAAGGTATTTCATCCACCTCATACCAATAATACCTGTCAAACGACAAATGGCTCAACCTTCAAATGCTTTTTATCTGCCTGTGGTGTAACAACAGGTCTACATTTGCATCTCTCCGTCCCAACCATTCCTTTTCAATTTGAGGGTGCAGAGAGCAATATGATTTTTCAGGCGGGTTCAAATCCATCACCGCCATACATATCGTCACAATCTAGCACAGAGAATGATGCACCCGATCAGCAGGAAGATCAACATGAGACAGTGGGGCAGTTCCCAGATGTCCCGCCAGGCCATCACTTTTTTAACTATATTGAGACACTATTTTATATCGGTGCGGTCAATGGTTTTTCGAGCGGTGTATTTATGCCCGATGCCAACTTGGCCAGAGGGGAAGCGGCAAAGATTCTGATTCGGACCATGAACGAGCAATATGTGGAAGATGAGCTTGCTGACCTCAATATTACACCCTTCCCCGATGTGAACTCTGACAACACCTTCTACCCCTACATCATGCGCATGAAAGAATTGGGCATGACCAATGGCTTTAGCGATGGAACTTATCGACCCGATGCCGATATTACACGCGGAGAAGTGACCAAGTTGCTCGTGATTGGGCGTGATGGTAGCACACCATCATATGGGTCTTGTATCCAACCCTTTCCCGATGTGGAATGTACAGACACCTTCTATCCATATATTCGTCGGCTCAAAGAAATTTTTGACGAAAAAGAGGTGTCCTTGGGCTTTAGCGATGGACTCTATCGGCAGGATGATCCAATGTCACGTGCAGGCATGGCAAAGCTGGCTGTCGTCACCTTTGATTGGGAACCTATCTTCCCTGATGTGCAGTATAAACACACATTCTATAAGTATATTCAAGCCCTCTATCACCGTGGTTTTGTGCATGGGTATAGTGATGGCGAATTTAAACCCGATGAGAATGTGACACGAGGTCAGCTTGCCAAAATGGTGACACGGAGCATGGGCATCAATCCATCCGCCAACGATTACCCAACGCCGACCTTTCCTGATGTGCCTAGAACCCATACGTTTTATGCATACATCGAGTACCTAGCAGAACGCGAGATTATCAACGGCTATACAGATAATCGATTTGGTCCCGATGATTTTGTGACGCGCGAGCAAGCCGCAAAGTTTATTGTCGGTGGATTAGTAAAGGTGTTGGGGGATACGTGTGAAGAGCAACAACCCATGCCTTTCCCAGATGTGCCATCAAACAACATCTTCTATGATGACATCCGTTGTTTGGCGGCAAAGAAGATTACAACGGGGTTTAGCGACGGCACATACAAGCCTGGTGCAAACCTTTCCAGAGGGGCAGCCGCCAAGTTTGTCTATTTGGCCTTTGTGCAGCGCACACCTACGATTCCACAGGAGAATGATAACGCGGCCAACGGTCGAATCACAGGGGCTTCGGGCTATCAGGCGGGCAAACGATATTCTGTGCCGTATGGTGATTCGGACTATGTACAGATGCCCGCTACAGCAGTCCAAGCTGCATCCACTGCACAGACAACATCCTATCAAATTATCAGCACAGCCCCTGCGGGTGTGAATGCCAATCTACTTCTGGAGGTTTATGAAGGCACGGCAAGCAATACGCCCATTGCTTATGAGACAGGCAAAGGTTCGGATGGTGGAACCCACATGCTTTTACCTGTGCAATCATCATCCACCCACTATCTGAGATTGCAGAATGAGAAGCTCTTTGCACAAGAAGGGACCGAAGCCTTTCTGAACGTTGTTGAAGAGCCTTGTCCAGAAGATATCAGTGAGGATGACCTGATTGATATTGCCGATATACAGAAGATGGCTGCGCGCTGGAATAATGCGAAAGGAGATGAGTTATACGATTGGCGTCATAATTTGAATGGCGATGACCTCATTGATATCGGTGATATTCAGAAAGCGGCTGCGTTGTGGAATGTACCCTGTAATGCTCGCGCCCAACATGTGGTGCACGCGGCGGCAACTCAGCGTATGGTGACAAATACATCCATGCAGATTCAGCCTGCGTCGGTGGATGTTGTTGCAGGACAAGAGTCAACGGTCTATGTTGAGGCTGTGGATGTCAACGACTTGGGCGGGTTTGATTTTGAAATGCAATTTGATCCCACAATGGTTCAAATCGATGCTGTACAGATAACAGATTTTCCTGCAAGTACGGGGCGTTTCTTTATAGCCCTTGTCAACCAAATCGACCAATCCGCAGGGACAGTTGAATTTGCTGCCTTTAGCGCACAGCCAACACCTGCGGGTGTCAATGGGCGTGGCAATTTGGTGGAAATTACGTTGACTGGACTGGCATCAGGCAATAGTATACTACAATTTCGTAAAGCAAAAATGACCAATGTCGCCGGTGATACGTTGTTTGACTACGATGGCCCAACCGACCCTGAACCACCGGGTCCTACACCAGAGCCAACGCCAACGCCGCCGCCAAGCAATCCTGAATTTGATGACGTTGCGGACGACCAGTTTGGCTACGATTCAATCTATGCCACCTATGATATTGGCATTGCAGATGCATGTGTTGATTCACCACTGCTTTTTTGTCCGGAGGCGGATGCCCGTCGGAGTGATGTCGCAAAAATGCTTGTGCTTGCGCTACGCTATCTGGAAACTGGACAACCCGTCCATGATTATGGCGCAACCTTGCCTGACCCACCTGCCAGTGAGCGAATTTTTACCGATGTCACAGGGCAAACTGAAAATGCGAAGTGGATCAAGGTGCTAAAGGATCGGCAATGTACCAACGGATTTTCTGACGGCTCATTCAAACCTGATCAAGCGGTGAAACGCAATGAGATGGCCTATTTCTTGCTCAAATGTCTGCGCGGTGCCCATGCATTGGACAACCTCCCCTTCCCACTGGGTATCTATGATGACGTCCCCGTGCTTGGCTTATCGTCAACTTCGTCCGATGCCAAGTTTGCGGCAGCGATGGAAGAAGCCTATTGGGAAGGGTGGATGACGCCTTGTGACTTCACACGCGAGTTTGCCTATTGTCCCGAAGAGGGCATGACGCGTGACCATGTAGCGGTGATGATTGACCGTGCCTTTGTCAACAAAACGCAGAAGACAGCGCGCCTTGGTGATTTCTGTTTTGTCACAGGCAGCGATTATGTCATTCCGGCCAATAATGAATGGGGACATCCACCCATGGGCGAGGTGGAGGACGAGGATATTGTCTGCTATCACAAGTCACAAAATCTTTTCAAGATGTACTACAACGGCACAGTCAATGGAATGGATGAAGATATCAATGGCATCTATATTCCAGAGGATGGTGAAATCCATTTTTCGACTACTGATGACATTAATATTGTCGGTATTGGCACGGTAGAGGACCATGATATTGTGATCTATGAGGATGGCAGATATCGACGTGGTTTCAATGGTAGCAACACACTGTGCTTGGGTACTGAAGATATCGATGGGCTGGATCAATATGCTGGCAACTACTACATCTCAACGGTCGCAAGCATCGAATCTAGCTGCAATGACGATGATGTTGATGATGAGGATATTTCTCGACTATATACCAATGGCAATCGGGTGGATCTGTTTTTTGATGGCGAAGATATCAGTGCAACGAGTGACATTAAGGCACTCACCGTGAAATCCAGTTCGCGCATCTATATGGTTGCATCCGCTGGCCGTGAGGTATACCGCTTTGAGGGTCGTACAGGGTCAAACACGTCGGGCATCATCGTACCCAATGCATGTTTTAACCTCGCTCATTATTCATGGTTGGCAGGTGAACGCATGGATGCTATCCATGTAAATACTGACTTGGATTGTCTGCCACCACCCGCCCCCGTAGCCAAAGCCAATGCTTCTGTGCGAGAAGGTATTGCACCGCTTACCGTATCCTTCACCGATGAATCGACTGGACTTATTAGCAGTCGTGCATGGGACTTTGGCAACGGTCAATCTAGCACGGCTCAAAACCCAAACCACACCTTCCAGACACCAGGGACATACACGGTACGGTTGACAGCCACAGGCGATGGTGGCAGTGATACGGCTGAATTGACCATCGCTGTTCATGATCCAGCACCGATTGCCGCTTTCAGTGCAACCCCATTGAGTGGCGTTACGCCCCTCCAAGTACAGTATACAGATCAATCGACAAACAGTGTGTCGAGTTATCAATGGGATTTGGGTGATGGTCAATCTAGCATTGACAGTAACCCGCTGCATACCTATACCCAAGCGGGAACCTACACAGTTCGGCTCACTGTCACTGGCCCCGGCGGGGAGGATACGATCACAAAAGAGAATCTGATCACAGTACAAGCCGTTGCTCCTGTTGCCGACTTCACGCCATCTGTGCAGAGTGGAAACATACCGCTAACGATCACATTTACCAACAATTCACAGAATGTCATCGACACCTACACATGGAGCTTTGGTGATGGCAGTGAGGATAGCCATGAGGAATCGCCAACGCATGTCTATACAGCGGCAGGCTTCTATGACGTAACATTGACCGTGACTGGTCCCGGAGGTAGCCATAGCAAGACCATACAGATTACGGTCAACGACCCAGATGGACCACCACTGCTCAAACGGGGGGACCTTGATGGGAGCGGCGAGGTTCTAATCAATGATGTGCTAGATGCTATCGAAATATATCGTCGGTATGCAACATCTAAACCATTAATGATGATAGATGATAATTACCCGCAGGAAAAGTGGGAACGTGCGGATGTCTATCCTGCCCCGCCAGCGCAACTGGATGGTGAGTGGACCATAGGTGATGTCATCGAGATTATTGACCTGTATCGCCAAGAATTTAGCCAACCATAACGATAAGTCAACGTATGAGCCTGATTCGTTGGTTGTCTATTTCTATGACGGTTATCAATCAGGTTCATGTGTCATCTTATATTTATTTTGATTCAGCTCTTTATTCAAAACAAGACAAGGAGAATGAAGTGAATAAACAAATCTACATGAAGAGAGGGATGCATATAGCACTTGCTATTGTTCTGCTTTTCACATCAATACCATCTGTTTTCACAGCAGATGCCGCTGTGATTTATCACACCGACGATGTCCATGCGACCAACGTTGTGCGCATTGAAAAAGTGTCTGCACAGCAAGGTGGCAGCGGCGTTATCAAACTCGAAGTCGTCAATGAAGATGTCTTGATTGGTGGGAATGCTTCGATTTCATTTGATCCAACCAAAATCACGCTTTCGCAGGAGGTTGTGGCAGAAGATCGCATCAGTGCATTTGGAAGCCCCACCGTTGATTATGTTGAAAACAGCTCGACACAAGCAACATTACGGGTATCGTTTTTTACAATTGAATCCTCGGTCACGCTTGAGCCGGGTAGTGGGCCGATCTATTCTATTCCATATCAGCTAAACCCTACAGTAACAGACACAGTGCCAATAACAATTAGTGAGTCATCTATGATGATGAAAAATGAGAGTGGTGGTAACGTTGAGGCGGAGCTAACCACTGAAGATGGCGAGGTGACGATTCAGCAAAGTGGTATTGATGGTCTGAATCCTACCAGCGGATACCAAGGACGCAACATGGATGTCACATTCTCAGGTATCAATGTCGATTGGAATGCCAATACACCAACTGCTGATGATTTTGATTTTGGTGCAGGTATCAGCGTCATGAACGTCACTGCTGTCAGTTCTACAGAGCTAAAAGTCCGAATTGCTATCAATAGCGATGCCAACTTAGGCGCACGAACAGTGACACTCAGCACCAATGGACAAAGCCTATCTGTAAGCAATGGGTTTACTGTTGAGGAGTCGCCATCCGGTGCAACAGTCTATTTTGAAAATACGGATGATTTGATTGTAGACCAGCAAAGGGTCTTTACAATTACGGTTGCACCCGGCGAAACACCTGTCAGCGGTGTACATCTCAGTTGGGAGTATGACACAGATCATTTTAGACTCACTCGATTAGTGCATGACCGTAAAAAGTTGGACCGAATCGTCACACCGATTAGCTGTACCTCAGCAGGAAAGTGCAGTTACAGCGCGCTTGCATACAACGTGACATTTACCGAGACGTTCCCAATTGCTTATGTGACACTTCAAGCACAAAAGCCAACAACAGACACCGGAACTCTTCTGTCCTTTATCCATGATGAATATCCACCTGTAGATATCAGTGGTCCTAACGGGAGTGTCATGGCAAAAGCAGATGATTCAGTTGTGCATATCACATCTGAGTCTATTGTACGCGGTATTGTCCTGTTTGAATGGAACAAAGTCTCTTCTGCCCATGATAATAAGTCAATTCCACTGGAGGTCAGGCTATATGCGTCCGGCGAAGGGTCGATTGAGAATACACCACAATATAGCTTTGTGGTACAAACAGATAGATATGGACGATTTGAACTACCACCTGTGCCAGTAGATGCCTATGATATCATGGTACGAAGTCGGCATTCATTGAACAATGTCCGCAAGAATGAGCAGCTTAAAGTTGGTATTGGGTCATACCTTAGTTTTGGCTATCTCGTGGATGGGGACATGATTGACCGTTATGGTCAAAAACCAGGGGATGAGCAGATTCTGATTACGGATGCAACATGGTTTGTTTATTCCATGAATAAGTCGGCAGGAGATCCCGAATTCCGACCAGAGACGGATTTTAATAGCTCTGGCAAAACAGATACAACAGATTTTGTATACCTATCAAGACACTACAATGATCAAGGGCCGATGATAATCTCCTCTAGTCTGCAAGCACGTGATGGTCGCGACGTATCTCAACTCATCACAACAACGGCGATGCTTGCGATGGACACGACAGGACTCGTCAGCGATATGGACACAACTCATACCATCACCTTTACGCTTGATCCGCAGACCACAGCGGTCAACGCCTTTAACCTCCACTACGGCTTTGATCCACGTGCCATTGAAGTCCTCGACCTACAGTTGACCGACATGCCCTATTACTTCCTACTCGAAGAGCCAGTGATTGACAACGAAAATGGCTTTATCCGCGCCAGTGCAGGTGTATTAGGCGAAGAACGGGCCGTGACCGAGCCGTCTGTTGTGGCGACAATGACCTTCCGTGTGAAGAGCTTGGCCTGTGGTGGTGCCATCCAATCGTTGGATGCCTTCCCTGCCACGTCGATTGTTGGGTTGAGTGACACTGTTTTGATGAGTGCGGATAATTTGACGATTGATGCACCAGACTGTGGGTACTTGCCGATTATTGAGATGACAAATAACTAAGGTAATTTCTCAATCGTATCAGCCAGCTTAATGTAAATCCAAAAGAGGGTCATGTACTCAACGGCACATGACCCTCTTTTTGGTTAAAACCACCCATCCAACAATACTACATACCCATGACACAACTCATCATAATCAAACGCCACTTCCACCCCCGTTGCATACCCCTCCAACTCATCCACAAAACAGTGATACCCAGCAGCAACACCAGACCAGTGTGTCCCAGGTCCACCCGGTTGATAGATATGATGGGGTGGGGTGTCAAAGAATATCTCAGTGGCATCGATGCTCGCCCCCACGCGGTCAATTAGCTGAAAGATACAGCCATCCTCACAAGCTGTTACTTCAAAGCGTTGATAGGAACCTTCATCATCATCAGGGTTAAACTGAATGGCGTGGGGTGGCGATACTTCGACAATGGTTCCATCCCATCCGCCTTCAAAGGAGAAGCGTCCGCCCTCTTGGATGGCTTCTGTTGTGGGCATGAACCAGTGTGCCAAGCCCTCTTTGGTGGCAATGGTTGCCCATAGTTGTTCGGGTGAGATGGGGAGTGTGCGTTCCCACACCAAGGTGTTTTTACCGCGCATGGTTGCGGTGTTTTGTAATTGACTCATGTTGTATGCTCCATTCGCTCTGTTGATTTTGGTAAGCCCTATTGTGTCAGCCTTCGCCCATCCTACGCTTTTTCTCAGGATAGGAGAAGGGAATACCCACTGTCACGACAGTTCATATGAGTGTTATATCATATTAGGATAAAAATGAATGAAACTTATGTTCCTATCCAAAAAAAATAGAGTGCATCGTCTTTATGACACTTGATGAATGATGTGTACTTAATTCAGACGAGATAACACATCTCCAGCGCGGTCCATAATTTCTGGAATCGAATCAAAGAAAGCCTCTACAAGCTTGTTTGGTGCTGGTGAGGCTTTGGTCAATGGGTCGTCTCTGTTGCTTACTTTATCCTTCACTTCTTGAACTTTTTGAAGAAGTTCGTGTCGGGCTAGATAGCTTACATTGGCTGTACCCTGTATAATTCTCCTTTCACCATTAATTATCTCAGTATATGATCCAACATACGTATCAGATATTTTGAGCAATGCACCGACTGTTCTGTTCGATCCTGTCGCAAACTTCATCAATTCATTCGGGTAATTATAATTTTCGATGGCATATTCTTTTTTTAGATGCTCAACGGCTTGGGCTGCATAGTTGGACGCGACAGATTCACCACCCTTATTTTTCACGTAGGTTGGTTCGTAGAGAAACATTTCGAACTTTTTAACAGGCCCCTTATCTGCGTTTAATTTCGCATCGAGCGCAACAACATCAAGGTATTTGGATGACTTTTCTCTAGGACGGAAAGACCGTTCAAACTTGTTACGATAATTTTTGACCAATGCTCGTAGCACAGCTATCTTGGTCATCATTTCTTGAATTTGAAGCGGGCTGAGGGCATTAAACGCATCGACTTCTTCTTTGATCTTGGCATAGGTTGAGTTATCTCTTCCGCCTTCACCAGTAAGCTCAGTTAATCTTGGTTTAAATTTATCCATAACACTTAGGTGATAGGGGTCTTGCTCATCTAACAACTCCGTTTTAACGGTGAACCCAGTTCGCTGAATTGTCGTTTGCGAGCCATGAGATGGGCTTGTTGTCAAACGGGAGATACGGTTGGCGTTATCAGCCCCATGTGAGCTTGATTTCGTTTTTTGCTCAGATTCCCCATACGTTGTCTCAGGCATTGCATCCACCAACCGTTGAATCCACGTAGCGTCATAGACAGCACCCATCACAGGTTGTGGCTTGTAATTGGCCTCTCGTTGACGCAACAGTTGAATCGTCGCCTGTGTACCAATGGTTTGGTGTAGGTGGTTGACATCCTCGCCACTAAGTGGAACAGAAGGGTCGGAGAAACGCTGTATGATGGCGTTGGTTGAGCCAGCTAATGTCGATGTTGTAGGGTTTTGCGTACGTGAAATGGTTGATGCGCTAGTTGATGTTGGTTTTCTTGACTTCAGTTCGTAAATTGGCATGTGTTAGTTCCCCCCGCTTGTTTGATCGCTTGTGTTGACATCTTGCTCAGATATATCTTGATAGATGGTAAGCTGTTCGATGAACTGGCTAATCACGCTGGTTGGGATGGATTCGTCCACTAGCTGCGCTGTTAATTGCTGGATCATCATCTCACGTTGAACCATGCGCGCTTGCACTTCAACAAGTGTATCGCTGTATTCAGGGTAATATTCTTCAGGGTAATATTCTCTCGGGTGATACGCTTCTTGGTAATACTCTTGTCTATCATTATCTAGCGTGATCATCTCTCCGATGCGCTCATTGGCTGGATATCTTGATGGTGATAGTTGGCGTGAGCGCGTTGTTCGTATTGGCATAATCGTCAGAGTCCTTTGCATCTTGCGGTGAGCGATGTGATTATTGGCGGGGGGTGTTTTGCCTCCTGCCAACAATCACATCTTCCGTTCTATCCTTTACTTTTTTATGTTTATCTCCGTTAATGTGAAACCAGCGGCAAAAAGGCAAACCACGCCCTTGGTTCATCTGTTTCTTCCAGCGCAGTGGGTTCGGTGACGATGACCGTGACGTTTACGTTCTCAGTAACATCCATAATCAGAGGTTCTCCACTCGTCGTTGCATCCAGTTGTGCTTGTATATTGGCAACGGTACTACCAAGTGCGGCATCATCGTTCACACGCACCGCGATAGGGATGGTCCGAATCGTTCCTGATGGGATGTCCCCAATGGGTATTGTGCAAATTTGTCCAGCGGCGAATCCCTGCGGGCACTGTTCATCACTCTGCGGTTCATCACTCTGCGGTTCATTGATAAGCAATTGCGTTTGATCAGATCGCCCACCTAAATTCAGCAACACGTCGGGAACCCATGTTGTTTGGTCGGGGACAGTCACAATCAGCGAGGCATTCTCTAGCGGTGTTTCACGCATGTTCTCGATACGGAAACGGATGCCAATCTCCCCACCAGCCTCAGCCGTTGTCTGATCACTCTCCGCCGTAAATTCAATCGGTACAGGTGTTGGTGTTGGCGTTGATGTCAGGGTGGGTGTTGGTAGAGGTGTCGCTGCCAGTGTTAATGTTGGCGTTGATGTTGGCGTTAATGTCAGGATAGGTGTCTGCGTTGGTGTTGATGTTGATGTTGGCGACAATGTTGGGGAATGTGTTGGGACAGGAGTTGAGGTAGGTATGGCGGTCGGCGTATCCGTAGGCATGGGTGTGGATGTATGGGTTGGCGCAGGTGTCAGTGTAGGGGATGGCATTGGTGATGATGTTGCAGTGGATGCTGGTGTTAATGTGGGTAATGATGTTGGCGTTATGGTAGGGGTTGCTGTATTCACAGGCGTAGAGGGCGGTGTAGTCGTCGGGGTTGGTGTTGATGTGGCTGTTGGTGTTGATGTGGAAGTGGGTGTGGAAGTGGGTGTAGGTGATACTGTCGGCGTTGCCGTTGCAGGTTCATCGGTATCTAGGATTGTGCCGACACCTTTGTCATCGGCAATCGACGCGTTGCTCGACCCACTCAGCACAAGATGCATGGTGCGATTGCCTTGTGCAACCGCAAGATCATGAATGGGTACCGATATCGTCTTCTGCGTTTCGCCCGCTGCAAAGGTCAATGTACCGCTGGTACTGTCAAAACTGGTCCCAGCATGGGCTGTCACATTCTCGGTGCGGTAGCTCACGCTGGTGATGTTGGCACTGCGTTTGGATAGCGACACGGTGAAGAGCAGTGCGCCAGCATCTTCATTGGCTGTGACGTTGTTGATAGACAGCGATGGTGCTGTAAAGGTACTCGTACCGACGGTTGGACAACCGAGAATGGCAGTAGTGCGATAGTTGCTATAGTCGATATTTGGCCCCACAGAGTCACCAGCACCCGTAAATTGCCCTGATGGACCATCGGCAGACCCCCACCAATTGCGTTGCGCCGTTGCCGCTACCATACTCGTGAATGAAGTATCACCATTACCCACGATGCAGCTATCGGCGACGTTTAAGGTCGCGTCGTCGTTATAGATAGCATCACCATTGTTGGTAGCCGTGTTATATAGCATGGTACTGTCGGCCACTGTCACCAACGCTTCTTCCGCGTAGAGTCCACCACCCGTTGTACCCGCTATGTTATAGGTGATGGCTGTACCCTTGAGCGTGATGGTCACAGCACTTGTGCCATAGACACCACCGCCTTTGGTGCTTGCTTGATTGCCTGTGATTGTGCTATCTGTGGTGTAGAGTGTGCTGTTATCCCACATCAGGATACCGCCGCCTTTGATAGCTCTGTTGTTGGAGATGATGCTGGATGTTGTCACCGTGACTTGGCTGCGTTCGTCAATGCTGATTCCACCCCCAAGGTCGGCGGTGTTGCTAAAAATTTGCGTCGCTGCGCTGATGGTGGCAAAACTATGATCATCCACAGCAATTGCCCCACCTTCGTCACCGCCATGATTGCCATAAAAGTGGCTTGCAGAAACCCGTAAGGTTGTGTCATCCTCAATGTCAATTGCACCGCCATCAAAGTCAACGTGGTTATTGGCAAAGGTCGCATTGTCGATGGTGATATGGCTGAATTCATCTCCATAGAGACCGCCGCCATCGCCACTAGCAAAGTTATCGGAGACGATGCTGGCCCCCGTGATAGAAAGCAAGCTATTGTCGCGGATGTAGATGCCTCCACCCAAATTGCCTGTATTGGTAAAAATCTGGCTGGCCCCTTTGATCAAGGCACGGCTATTGTCGATCACCGCGATGCCACCTCCATTATCCACAGACATATTGCTAAACACTCGGCTATTTGTGATGGTCATGGTTGCAGAATCCTCAGCCATAAGCCCGCCACCATTGTCCTCTGCAACATTGCCAAAGACGAGGCTATTGGTGACGGTCATATAGGCAGAATTCTCTACCATAAGCCCGCCACCATCGTCCCGCGCTCTGTTGTTAGATACTTGGCTGTCTATCACTGTTAGATGGCTTGACACATCCACATACGCGCCGCCACCATCATCTTGGGCCAAATTTGCTGTCACCGTACTGTGCCCTGTGAGCGCAAGGTTGGAGTTGTCATACGCCGCAATCCCGCCGCCGTCAAGCAATGCCGTGTTGGAAAAGATGAGGCTGTTGTCAACTGTGGCGGTGCTGCCATCCTCGACGTTGATGCCGCCGCCATAGGCACTGACGTTGTGGGCAATCGTGCTATTGCTGATCTGCACAGTGCCATTATCAGCGTAGATGCCGCCACCATATCCATAGTCATATGCCTGTGAACGGTAGGCAGTGTTGCGGATGATTTGTGAATCAGCAATTGTAGCCGTGCTGTTGAAGAGTGCAACACCGCCACCCGCATAGCTCGCATCATTGCCCGTGATGATACTTTGGTTACGGATACGTATTTCACTTCCACCAGTGATAAACGCCCCACCACCCATGGCTGTGAAAAAAATCGTACTTGTCTGATTTTGCACAAGGGTGCTGTTGTCTATGGTGACGCGGCTGCTGCCGTTGGCGTAGATGCCCCCGCCATTGTGATGGGCAACGTTGCCAGAGATGACGGAATTGTTTGTTACATTTAATCTTCCACTATTGGTCACAAAGAAACCACCACCGTTGTAGCCATCCGTTGTCGCCAAGGGGATAACGATGACTCCAGTGCCGGAACCGCCACCAGGAAATGTGATCCCACCCAAGCCAGGTCGAGTGACAGCAAGGGGGGCGGCGGGTGAATAGGCGTACCCACCCTGAACGGTCACATTGCTCAAGGTCAAACTACCTGCGGCTTCGCCTTCGCCGTCTAAATGAAAGATGCGAAAGTAATCAGCAGTCGGGTCCCGTTGGATGGTCCCATTTTGGATGGTGACAGTCGAGGTGATCGACGGCAGCCCCGTTGCACCATTATAGTTGCCAAAGGGTTCTGTGAGCGTCACCGTGCGATTATCTAGCTCAATCGTGAAATCATAATAACTGCCATCAATGGTACAGTCACTGAACAGGTCATACCTGTGGGCCGTGATGATGGCTTCCGCCAAGTCGCAGCCATCGCCATTGACGGATGGCACGGCCACACTATCGTTGGTAACGGTGATCGTTCCGGCCTGCACAGTGGTGACAGCGGAGGTGAAGAGCAGTGCTGAGGTTGCAGTAGTGAGTACAAGTGATTTTGCGCGCCTGTGGTGTGATGACTTGGATAACGAGATGGCAGGCTGTGTAGGATGCATCAGACGCGCTGAGATATCTTTGTGAAGCTGTGCAATCCGGTACTGTAGATGGGTGATGTAGTGGCAGGCCATAATGGTAGATAATTTGGGGAAACGAGTGAGTTGTTGGATGGCTTGGGTGACGGTACCCGCCAGAGATGCAATGGTGATTGGTTTAGGTTTCTTTAAATTTTGCGATGCTTGAGCGTCATGGTAGGTCGCTGTGTTGGTTCTCTTCTGGAAATGTGCGTGGCTGTTACTGATTTTTTGCATCATTATGTAACCCTCTTTCAATTTCGTATAGTTTGGTTAAACATAGCCTGTAGAGCGTATAAATTTTTAAAACCTATTGGCGAGTTTTGCGAACCCCTTTTTCAATCGTCCTGGATCTTCTTTGGTTAAATCTTTATGGAGTGGTGGCGTCTCAATATCTTCTTGTGCATCAATATCCTGGTAATGGGCAAACTCTTGTCTGAGTGCTTCGTCGCCCTCTTTCGAAGCACCAAATCTGGACATCATTTGCTCAAAATACTTATTAATTTCAATCGTGGCAGGTCTAAAATATTCCCGGATATTTTCATCTGTAAAATTCCCCTCCTGTTTAACCACCTCATATCCTTCGACTAAGCCAGCCTGTAATGTGCCAGAAACATTGATTTGTAGTGGGGCCGCATTCCCGATAAAGCGATGGTACAATTCATCAAACCCTCTTCTTTTTAAAGTCTCATCTGATCCTGATAGAACACTGGTGTATTCAATATATCGTTCGATAAAAAGAAAGTTTTCCAACGTATTTTGTTTGGCTGCAAATTCTCGAAAGAGGGCATAACTGCGTTTATGCTTTCGGCTAAACCATGCACGCAGATTCGCAACATCTATATAGGTATTCCTCGCCCCATGCTTCTCTTTCACAGCACTCAATGAGCGTATAACAGACTTCACCGCATCCCGTTTTGCGGTTCTTCTATCGCGCTCACTTTGATCTGTGGAGTCGTCTCTCTTCTGATCCTTTTTCAGCCAACGAATACACAGACCTTCTAAATGCGCTTCAATTGCAGACAAACGACCCAGGTTCATTTCATCTGTTTGGTTATATTGGGCGATCCAATGTTTGATACGACCAAAGGTTGAGGCCCAATTATCTTCGGTGCCGATAATCTGGGGGAGTGTTAACTTGCCACCCAAAACCCGTTGAATCTGATGTGTAGATGAGGATTGGTCAGGCTCCTGTGTCGCTTGCTGTTGATTGGGTGACTTCTGCTTGAGTTTTGCTGCCTCACGCTGAATCCATGTTGAATCATAAACGGCTCCCAGAACAGGTGACGGTGTATAGTCAGCTTGACGTTGACGCAGTAATTGAATCGTCGCCTGTGTGCCAATGGTTTGATGCAGGTTGTTGATCTGTTCGCCATTAAGCGGACCGCTGGCGATAATGGATTGGGTTGATGGTGTCGGATCCTCTTTCTGTAAAAGGGGAGATGGCCTAACGGGTAGTCGTTTTTCTGATTTTAATTCATAAATGGAAATAGCCACGCCTCCTTGATGATTGATTGTTTTTTGATATGTGCGTTAATAGTTTTTCTTGAGGGTTGACCAACCACTTGGTTAGTTTTTGTGATAAAATACGACAACTAATTTAGGTTGGGAACGGATTTCTTTTGTGCATGTTGCGAAAAAATCCCTTGTAGTATCTCTGCATTAACCAACCACTTGGTTAAATTTTATTTAAAAAAATTTTGTCATATTGAAAACAAGAAACGGTTTCTAATTTCTGGGACACAAAAAAATCCGTTCCTTTTCCCAAATCTGTTGTCGTATATCTTTGTCAACCAACCACTTGGTTAATTTTCTGCTCAAAAAATATACCGTTCTTACTCGATCAACATACTCTGCTCAAGCAAACGATATATTTTCATATATCGTTCCACATGACCATTATTTGGCTGCATTCGCACCCCACGCAGCAACGTAATCAGCATCACGGCCATGCTCTCTGTATCAAGGTCCGCACACAAATCACCACTGGCGACACCTGCATCCAATTCGGTCTGCATCCGCGCAAACCAACCCTCTTCAAGCTCTTCTAGACGTCGCTCGATTTTGGGATCACGCTTGCCCCGCACGGTAAACTCTTCCAAGACAGCAAAACGTTCAGGGTATTGTTTGCGTTGCAACAGGTTGTTGTGAAAATAGGCCGCTATTTTTTCATGGGCAGGTGCATCTGGTGATGGCGGTGCGCCCAAATCGGACTGGTAAATCTTCTCCGTCACCATTTGGACAACCGCGTCGATCAGTGTCTCTTTGTCCTTAAAGTGATAGTGAACAGTTGCATGGTTGATCCCCACCTTTTCGGCTACCTCGCGCGTTCGCAACCCCTCAAAGCCCTTCTCGGCAATGAGTTGTGATGC
>JBCCFC010000092.1:0-18524 GCA_039029935.1 Chloroflexota bacterium | reverse complement strand
CACAAGCCTATGCCCAACATCATCAGCGATAAACTTTTCATCATGGTAGACATGATGAGAAATTCATCGACATGGTTGAGAAGCCAGCGCGCAGAAACTGCACGACGACGAAACTGTTTGTAGACATTCGTGAGGTCAGCACGCTCAACCATTGCCAGTGAAACTTCAATGGCAACAGCAAATCCGATAAACAATAAAGAAAATAATATCACTAACCAAGGTAAAGGGTCAGGTTCCACAACATTCTCCTCTCACTTCTTCTTCGTAACTGTTCAATAAATTGGCATAACCATGCCCATTTCTGAAAATCGCTTTATGCTGGTTTAGAACGGGCGGGTACACCATAGACAAGTGTGTTGGCCTCAACATCCTTTGTGACAACAGAGCCAGCACCCGTGCGGGCATTCTCACCCACATGCACAGGTGCAACCAATAATGTATCACTTCCTATAAATACATTATCATCAACCGTTGTGCGATGTTTTTGTGTACCATCATAGTTACAGGTGATTGTTCCTGCACCGATGTTGACGTTTTCCCCAATCTGGGCGTCGCCAACATATCCAAAATGTCCCATCTTTGAGCCAGTACCAAGATAACTATTTTTTATCTCACCAAAGTTCCCCATATGCACACCTGATCCCAGATGTGTCCCATTCCGAATATGCCCAAACGGACCGATATCGCTATGTTCATCCATTACTGAGTCCGATACAACTGACGTTGTCACTCGGCAATGATCGGCAATTTGGCTATTACTCACCTGTGAGTAGGGGCCAATTTGGCATGATTCACCAATCCGCGTACTTCCAGTCAGAATCGTACCGGGCAAAATGGTGGTATCTTGACCAATCTCGACGGTATCATCAATATAGGTAGTATCAGGGTCAAGAATTGTGACACCCGCCAGCATATGTTGCTCGGCAATACGTTGTCGCAACGTTTGAGCGCAGTGCGCCAACTGCACACGATTGTTCACGCCGTTGACATCATCGACGGGTGCATAAGTTGTTGCAACAGGTCGCCCCTGCTCGACAGCAATGCCAACCATATCGGTTAAATAATATTCTCCCTTTTTACTCAGAGGAATCAGTGATAAATTATCCCAAAGCCAATCCGCATCAAAACAATAAATGCCCGGGTTCAATTCCGTGATAGCTTTCTGTTCTGGCGTACAATCCACTTCCTCAACAATGGCCTGTATCTGTCCAGCGGGATCACGTACAATCCGGCCAAATCCTTGTGGATCATCGCGCACAATGGTTAACATCGCCAGTGCTAGATCAGATTTACTGGCCTTCTGTGCAACAAAAAGATCAACAAGGGAAGCGAGTGTCGCAGGCTGTAGCAAGGGCATATCCCCATAAATGACAACAACGGCATCCGCATTACGCACATCAACATCATTACGTAACAGCGACTCGGCTTGTTGCACGGCATGACCCGTCCCTAATAACTCTTCCTGCACAACAAAGTCAACTTGATTGCCAAACTTTTCCTCAATGAGCGAGCGTCCATGTCCAACAACCACAACGGGTTTGCGTGTACTCACATCTTTGGCTGTGCGGATTGACCATTCTAACATAGGTCTTCCACCAATCAAATGCAGTACCTTGGGCAATTTAGAACGCATTCGTGTGCCAAACCCAGCCGCCAAGATCGCCGTCGCAATTTTCATAACCATACCTCAGTCTATTATGATATAACTTTTAACCAAATAGTTAAATAAATAGTTAAGAGCTATATGGATGAAACCAATTGAATGTTGATTTGTATCGGTAATGCCATTCTATCATGCACATCTTCATCTTCCAACCAACACGGGGCGAATCTGATAAAACACGGGTTATCAAATACCATTCTCTAATCTGCCGCCCCCGCTGATGGCTGCAACGTAGAGACACTTTCCTGTCGCTCCTCGGGCAGGAAGAATGTGCAAGCGATAGCCGCTATCGGGACACAGACCAAGGTCATCAAGACAGCATCCAACCCGGCTACATCAGCAATCTGCCCTGCGATCCAAGCTGTGGTTGCACCACTGGCAAACATCAGGCCCAGAATTGCCCCACCCATCATGCCTTTGTTGTTCGGCCACATACGCTGCACCATTACAATCAAAATGCTGTGAGGCAGACTGAGAAGACCACTGGCAATTGGACCTGCCACCCAAAAGCCTAACTCACCGCCACGCATCATCCAAAATAGGAACGGAATGCTCAACACCATTGACCACAATAACACCGCACGTTTTGAGATTTTGTCGCCCAATGGCCCACCAAGAAATGCACCAACGGCACCAGCAAAGGTAAATGCACTCAGAATCGAGCCATAGACAGCAGGCATATAGCCCAAATCATCGAGGTATTTGGGGAGCAGGGTGATATAGCTTTGATGGACTGTTGCTTGGAAGATGACAAATCCAATCACACTCAAAATCGCAGCAAACCCAAAATTTATTGTGGTCTGGGGGGCGATTTTTGCTTTTTGGTCCACAGGCTGCACTGCCGTTGGTGCTTTAGAGACATCTTTGCTGCTAAGAAAAACACCCATCAGAATGACAGCGGGGAGCGTTCCCAATGCCATGTAGGGCAAACCATCAACGCCATTATTTTGTAGGATGAACCCCGACAGCAACGGTCCAACAGCCAAACCGCTACGTCCCATCAGAAAAAATATTGATGTTGCTGTCGCGGGATAGTCTCCACCCGCAGCCGAAGCGTTTACCATACCCACTGCATGAAGCGCACCGCTGCCTAGCGAGCCAATGGACAGGCAGATGACCAAGCTGGGGAAATTGGTCATGAAGGGAATCAGCATGTAAAAGATCGCCATCCACAGAAGACCCACCGCCCCCATCCAACGCCCCTGTAACCGGTCGGCCAAAATACCAAAGAATGGCTGTGTGAGTGAACTACCCATCATCTGCAACATGACGGCCAAGCTAATCTGCCCAACGGTTAGGTTAAATGGCGTCGCTAAGACAGTAAAGATAATCACGGTTGATGAGGCAAGTATATCAAGGGCAAAATGTCCCAGTGAAATTGATAGTAGGCGTTTATAGTTCATGTTGAATCCTTGTGTCTTTTTCATTCCTATAATTTTATTCGATTAAAATGTTTACTCTAAATAGTTTGTCAAAATATATTGCCAACTTTTTCTGTTTTCCTCAACAAAAAATATCGTATACAAGTACGACAAATGTAGTAGTTGCGTATGGTTTACGAATAACAATTGTCAGAGTATAGACAGTCTCTATATGCAATTTGTCCTATATACTACGAGGGTAAACTGATTGTAATTCGACATAGAAATTTAATAAAATTGTTATTGAATTGTTAAGAGAAAATCTGTATGTATTAAGGGGATCACGATGAAGCACAAAACACATACCGCATCTATAACACGCTCTTGGACCGATCAGCTTATCCTTGTGCTGATTGCTATCTTGATGGTTTTTGCCTTTTATGTGGGTCATGCATTCATAACCGCGAGCCTATCCGATGATGTACCCGTTGTCAATAATTTGTATACCAATCAATTGGATATGTTTGTCAGTCAAGCCGGGTCTCTCTTTTCTATCACCCAAATCGCACACGCCTCATCTGAACAAGGAATTACAAGTGATGTAGATACACAAGCAGCCTTAATTAGTGGACGTATTGCAGGGACGGTTTGGGTTGATCTCAACAGAGATAACATTCGTGGCCTTGCCGAGCCATCTGCCAAACAGACGTATGTCTTTATGCAAAATGTTGTGCAGGATGATGATGTTGAAGAAACAATGCTTGTGTTGGCGGATGAGAATGGTGACTATGTTTTTGAGTTTACTGATTTAGCCAGCGGTCAGTATATCATCTGGGCAGGGTCGAGCAACAATCGCGTCAATGGACGGACAATTTTTCTGGATGACTCCATTCAGGCGGTTTCATCAGAATTTAACCTGCCAATACCAGGACTGTCCGTGTATTTGCCTGTTGTGGCAAGGTAAGACCATAAGCATCTGAAACGGCAGGCTCAACACCGCTACAAATCCAATTATATCCGTGTTCTACCATGTCCACGTTTTTTTATTGTAAAAAACGTGGACATGGTAGAACACGGATTTTTTATTGTTTGAATTGATTTTTCGGCGCAAGTGTGGCAACCTATATAAGCAGCGATGACGAGAGATATCTTGCTGTGTTTCGCAGTATACCTGCGCTACGATTCAGAATAGTCGGTATCTTATGTGCAGCTCGTGCAGTGAAGGTTAGGGAGGTAGGGCGATGATTCTATCTAGTTTGCTTATTGGCAGTGGTGTTCTCTATCTGGGAACACGTCTTTATGGTTATCGCAATAAGCAGCAGCGTGTCGATACACTGACAGACGAATTGCTTGAGGATGTTGCATTGGATACGCCCATGCATGAGGGATTGGGTGGGTCCATAAAAAAAGAACGAAAGACCCGCTTGCGGACAGACATCCTGTTGGGTACAGGTTTAGTGGCTGCTGGATGCACCATTGCAGTGATAGCGGCAAACGGCGTTACACCATTGTCTATTGTCAATAGCTTGATTGGTTTTCTGGGCAACACACCCTATGGTCCTGCACTCTTCATCTCTGCTTATGCGGTCCGCCCACTCATCTTGTTCCCAGCATCGCTTTTGACCATTGCGGCGGGTTTACTCTTTGGACCCGTAGGTGGTATACTCTATACCGTGATTGGAGGCAATATATCCGCGCTTGTTGCCTACAGCATCGGTCGTCGTTTACGTCAAGCAGGGTCCTCGGTTATCAGATCAGATGAGCATCAGCAGGCGGCTTTAGAAAATATGACGCAGGAGACTATGACCCAGGAGACTATGACACAGGAGACTATGACACAGGAGACTATGACACAGATGCCTGATAGCTGGCAACTCATTGAGCCGTACATTGAGCGGGTGCAGAGCCATCCTTTTACGACTGTGTTAACCATGCGTTGTCTTTTCCTTCCCTATGATCTAGTCAACTACGGTGCGGGCATGCTTGATGTGGAGTGGAAGCCCTTTTTGATGGCAACCGCTTTGGGGTCTTTGCCGGGAACAGTGGCATTTGTTTTGGCTGGTGCATCCATTCAAGGGAGCGTTATTACAGGGTTCCCAAGCCTAAATCCGGCATTATTGACGGCAAGTGGTGTCGTGTTTGGGGGGAGCTTGCTGCTTTCACGCTATCTCAACCAAAATCAACCCACATTGGCAACCGCTGAATCACCCTAATAAGGCTATTCCACAAAATAAAATGCCCGTTGAAACGCGGAATTAGCCATCTCTATTGCGAGTTGTACACGGGGAATCCGGGATTAGAGAATGCCTATTCCGCGAGTAATTATTTTTGTGGAATGGCCTAACACAGAACAGTAACTCATGTTGAGTTCGCTTTTTCATTGAATAGGAACGTATAAACCAGTAACACAGATTGATTATTTGTGACATGCAGGTAGCCAGCCTGCGATACTGTCCTTTATCCTATCACAGTCAATTGGACAACATCAACTTCAATTTATGAGCCAGAGTACCTATTACCATATCTTACAAGTCAAACCTTCAGCGTCACCTGATGCTATTACTGCTTCTTATCGAAAGTTAGCACGCCAATACCATCCCGACCTCAATGATTCGCCTGATGCCACAAGTAAAATGCAGGCCATCAACGAAGCCTATTCTACATTGAGTGACCCGCATAAGCGCGCAGCATATGACCGTCTGCTTGCGGGTGAACCGCCTCGTCGTTCGATGCCCACGATGAGCTATATGCGTGTTGTGCGTGAAGGGGTGATGATGGGGATGTTTCGTCCTATGCAGATCATCTTTGACGGCACAAAAATTGGTGAGGTGGGGTGGGGCAAGTACAAAGATTTCATTATTCAGCCCGGCGAACATCGCATTTACGTAAAAATGGACAGTGGACGCAGCAAGGAAGTCCGCTTTCGTTGTCAGGCTGGCGACATGCTGGGTGTACTGTGCGGCACGAATTCTGCATTAGGATCACTCTTGGCTTCTATCGGTGGACCGGAAGGCATTTTTTTTATTAAAGTTTTGAAGGTATAAGCAGTAGGCGATTATAGGAGAAAACACCATGTCAAACACAACCAGTATCGAATATGCCAGCGACGGCACAATCAACATCGTCGAGCTTCCTGTCGCCGACCCTGGTCCAGGTGAGCTCCAGCTCACTGGGGGCGCCTGTGGTATCTGCTCATGGGATGTCAACACCGCCAAACTAGGCAGCAAAATGGTCCCTATGGCCCCACCGGGACACGAAGGGGTTGGGTATGTCACCAAAGTGGGTCCAGACGTGACAGGGTTCAAAGAAGGGGATCGTGTGGCCGCTGGCGGCTTTGCCCAGCTACGCAACGTCTCAACAGCCCGTGCCTACCCCATCCCCGACTCTGATTTGGCCGATGAATACTGGATTGTCGAGCCAGTCTCCTGTGCTGTTACAGGTATCGACCGCTCGAATCTCAGCGGGGGGGATCGCGTGGCGGTCATTGGCACAGGGTTTATGGGGTTATTGTTGATCCAGGGCTTGTTGCGTCACCCATTGGATGCACTGATTGCGATTGACATTAACCAAGATCGACTTGATTTGGCAAAAAATTTCGGTGTGGGCGAGACCTATAACCCGCTCAACGAAGACGTAGAAGAACTGACAGCGACGCTCAAAGCACGTGAATTTGATGTGGTGATTGACTCATCGGGTAGCCAGCAAGGATTAGATTTGGCAACCGATATTGTCAAGCACGGTGGCATCCTCAATCTCTTTGGTTGGATCAAAGGGGAACGTGCATCATTCAACCCAACCAAGTGGCATCTCCGTGGCTTGACGATTGTCAACTCTGCGCCCGCTTCACGCGTCCGTGAAACCTTCCCGCCAGCAATTCGCTTAATTAACCAAGGTGTATTTGACCTACGCAAGCTGGTCACGCATGTTGTCCCGTTGGACGAGTATCCATCCTTGATGACGTCTGTCTTAGACGGCGACCCAAGCTATATAAAAGGTGTCGTGAAGCACTCATAGACAGCAGATGGGGCGCTATTGATGGCAACCCACTCTACGGCAACACCATGAGTGCGGCTGTGGCACAGGCTATTCCTTTCTATTTGCTGATTTTGAGACATCGTTCCGCTCTTCTTTTCTCTAACGTTTAGAGGGGGTTTGTCTCACACTATATCAGCACAGAAAGAGTCATATTCCTGTGTGAATTGTTCAACATTTATTCTTATAGCTTATCAAAAATCGACTCAAGCACTGCATTGTCCTCACCTTTCTGATCTACATAACCCGTAATCAACCGCACATACGGCCCTCGCTGTTTACGCATTTCATCATGTGTCCCCCGTTGGACCACCTTGCCTTGGTCCAGCACGAGAATCTCGTCACAGTCGCGGATAGTGCTGAGGCGATGCGAAACAATCAGACAGGTGCAGCCCCGTCGTCGTAGATTATCGTCAATCTCTTTCTCGACAGCGGGGTCGAGTGAACTTGTAGCCTCATCCAAAATCAGAATCGTCGGATTGCCCACCAAGGCACGGGCGATTTCCAGCCGTTGACATTGCCCCCCACTAAAGTTGCGTCCGTCCTCCTCGACCATACCGTCATAGCCACCGGGACGCGTCACAATTGTTTCATAGATGGCTGCGTCCTTGGCCGCCTGCATAATACTGGAATCGGGCATAGCATCGTTCCACAACGTCATATTTTCACGAATTGTGCCATCAAAGAGAAAAATGTCCTGATCAACCATCGTCAGTGAATTGTGCAGCACAATGCGATGCACCTCTTGGCGTGGTTGTCCGTCAAACAGAATCTCACCCGACCAAGGTTTATATAGCCCTGCGATCAACTTGGCAATGGTCGATTTACCGCTGCCAGAGCCGCCAACAAGGGCGATGCGGTTGCCTGGCTTGAGCGTGAGGTTGAAGTCATCAATCAGCGGGGGCATGAGTGGGCTGTAGCCAAAAGTTAGATTTTTGATCTCAATATGCCCCGTTAATTTGTAGTCGATGATGTGATTGTCGGCTTTCGCCACCTTGCCTCTCATCATTTCGGCTTCATCTGATTGCACTGGCGGCATTGAGCGCACGGCATCGGCATCCAAGGGGTGTTTGAGTACATCATCCAGCCGTTTGAGACTGCCCTCTGTTTCCTGAATCATCGAGCTAAAGTGGACGAGTTGCTCAAAGGGGTGGAGAAAGTTGCCCATCAGCCCCTGAAAGGCGACCAACATGCCGATGGTCAACTCACCGTTCATGACACGCATCCCCCCTAACGTGAGGATGACGGCGGTGTTTAGCCCCGACAGCAAGCCTGGCAGTGTGCTTGTGTAGATGGTGGTGTGCGCCAATGCTTGTCCAACCGCCACTGTTTTGGCATGATGCCCTGCCCAGCGGCGAAAGAAGTCCATCTCTTCCCCATTGGCCTTGATGTTTTCGATATTTTGTAGCCCACCGCTGGCAATGCCGCGCAGCTTGCCCGATTCTTGCAGCAAGCGCGCCCGTGCATCGACGCGTGTGCGTGCAGAGATGCGTAGGATGCCGATATTGATTGTGGCGATAAAGACACCGACAATGGTGAGCAATACATCGTACTGCAACAGCAGGATCAGGTAGAAAATAGCGGTAAAGACGTTGAGAATTGATTCGGTCAAGCGGCCAGAGACAATGCTGGCTAGGTTATCGTTGAGGGCGACACGCGTCCCCACTTCTCCGGGCGAACGTTGTAGAAAGAATTCAACGGGCAGACGCAATACATGCCAGAAGAAGTTGCCCGCCATTTGCAGCGCAAGCAGTGTTTCGAGCCGGAGCAGGTAGTAATCGCGTAGCCACGTCAATCCAGTGGTAAAGAGTGCCGTGAGGATGAGGCCAATGATCAGTGGTCCCATCCAACTGCTCAGTTGGTTAATCAGAATTTCATCGACAAAAAGCCGTGTAAAGGTTGGGATAATAAACCCGGGCAACACCAGCCCCAGACTTGCCAGCACCACATAGATGAGGGCGTTGCTGTTGCGAAAGCCTGCCATGCGTGTCCACAGCGATTCACCCGCATTGAACTTTTGTCCCCCTTCCTCAAAGTTCTCGCCTGGCTCTAGCACCAACACCACGCCTGTAAATGACTGGTCAAATTCGGCGTTTGAGACAACACGCGGTCCACTGGCAGGGTCGTTAATGTACACTTTATCAGGGCCAAAGCCTTCGACCACCACAAAGTGGTCAAACTCCCAATGCACAATCAAGGGGCGGGGTGAAATCCACGAGCGAGAGGTGGAAAAAGAGTCCATCAACGCGGGTAGCTGCTCCGGCTCACGGCTATAGGCGCGTGTTGTTAGCCCGTATCCCTTGCCTGCACGCAAGATATTCTTGGCCGTACTGCCATCGCGCGAGATGCCACAGGCCACACGTAGCTCTTCTAGTGGAATAAACTTCTCGTAGTGTGCCAGAATAATGCCGAGACATGCTGCACCGCACTCCGCTGCTTCCATCTGCAAAATTGTTGGGGTTTTGACTCTGTATATGTTTTTTTGTGTAATAATATCGAACCAGTTTAACATAAAATATAAGTATGTTGTTGCTTCCGAGATAAATGGTGAAGGCAGAACGTTTCTATATACGAAAACGTCTTTTTTATTTTGGCTCTAAAATTGCATATACTTCATTATGTCCCAACCAAGCCAAATCAAAATCACCAATAGAAACAGGCATAGGGCCAAAATCCATTCCGGGATCATGCAAATAGATGTGTTCTTTGTCCATACCAGCGACCACTACAGCATGACTCATATTGATGGGCCAATAAGGCAATTCCCCTGCTTGAATACCTGTAATAATTGGTCTTTCATTTATCAATAAGGTATAAAGTAATTCTAATGTTCCGCGCTGTTTATATACAATATTCATCTTACGTCTCTGGAGATTTTGAATATTGTGGAATGGTGTCCCCATATTTCTTTTGATACTTAGTATCCAAATCAATCGCCAGTAGGGTAGTGATAATCCGTAATAATCCAGTACCATTGAAGCACACGCGGCAAGACAGTCACCATCAGCACGTTGTTTCATGTGAGAAATCGATAAGAGAATTGAGCTGGGTGGCTGGAAAAACATATGATATCAGTGTCCTAACGCTGCTAAGATTTCGGCCAAATCACCCTTTGGGGAACCAGGCTTGGGACGAGGTGTGATCGGAATTGGCTGCGGTATTGCATTTATTTTGGCACCATGTTGATAGGGTGGCAGAGATTGTGCCAGAATTTTACCCTCGCGTACTAGGCTCTCCTTTTGATTGATGGCGTCATACAACCAACCAGACACAGCATCAACATATACGTCTCCGACAACGCCCACACGACCAACATGGCTTGCAGTATAAAATACCGGAACACGCCATAAAGACTTAGTGACTGTAGATTTGGAAGCATTGGGAGAAGCACCATTTGTGTAAATGATCTCAGTTTCTATGTCAACTTCTTCTATGACCTTTTCAGGTGGATCAGCTTGAAGCATCATGCTTACGTGCATGAATAGCCATTGTTTGACAATCTCTTTGGCCTCTCCTTGATTGATCTCTATATCCTTGTTTGGCTTTTGTTCAACGAACTTCGGTATGTTATGAACCTTGACCATGGACGACTGGTACATAGTAGTTTCAGCATCAAAAGACATAATGAGTCCTTTCTCTATAAGCATCTAAAATGAATTGCCGTTGTTCATGATATCCTAGATATCAGTTTGCTTTCTTTAATTTTTTCCATTAAAATATCAAACATAATTGGGTTAATGTAAAAGATCTAAGTATACCCAATTTATCTTATTAAAGTGCAATTGTTTTGAACTTAAAATTCTCAAAACAGAGCCAATCCAAAGGAACAGATATGAATATCAAACATCTTACTTTCGTAATCATAATTTTGATTAGCTCTTTTATGCTATCAGGGTGTTATCTATGGGTTCCAATACCTGAGGAACGGGTGTGGTTAGTACCAGCCGCACTTGCGGTTACAGGCAGTTTGACTGTAATAGGCGCACTTACATTCTTATTCAATAGGGAGTATGGAGGGACTGAAAATGCCTCAATTGTTATTGCTGTAGCTGGAATTCTTTCCTTAGTTATTAATGGCATAACTTTTTAAGGCATGATTCATTTGGCTTGAGTATAGCAAATCCTCATCTTGTTAGGGTTGTAGCTATGTGGAACTGTCACAGGGCATGCCTATTGAACAAGATACATCTTAACTTCAGATCAACTACGTCAACTTTTTTCAGCCGAGTCATTATTGCATTTGTATCCGATGACATTTAATCATTAAATTATCTAAATTTTTATCATTAGGGGTGCCCTTGATGATAAATGACTGCTGTGGACTATTATGATTTTCCTCTGAAATCTCTATCCGATACGGACCACCTTTGGTTGGTCCCGAAAAGTAGAAACATCCACCGCAGATAACTTCGTCTCGGTTCATAAAATCACCTTGATGAATTGCTAGTTTCATGACATTATGACTAATGCCATATGTCATAATCCATAAATACATAGGAGATGATTGTTCTATTTTTTTGATTAACTCAAGTGGTATTACACTTTTTTTCATAAACGTCTCCTACTTTTGTTTGAGCAGTTCAACTTGGTTGTAGTATTTTCCATTATCCTCAGTGTCCTCGTATAAGTCCCAATAGGTAGCTGCTTGAACATGCTCTGCAAAGCAACCAATGAGTCCATCATAGGCGTGATGTGGGTGTTGGCTTAAACTAAAAGCAATGTGCGTTTCCATGAGGAAGTATCATATCATAGTAAACCAAAGTTCGCCGTAAAAGAGATACCAAGTCAAAATTACTCAGCAAATATCATTCAACGACCTCGCCAAAACATCATCAGCGGACTCATGTTGTCGAGGATAATCTCAACCTCGCAGGGGGTTCCATTGAGCAGAAGGATGTCAAGTTCGGCTTGGCTGGGTGAGGTGATGGACCAGTCGTAGCCGGTAATATCGGCTTCAACGGCTGTCAATAGCTGTGCTTCCAGCGCAACCCGTACTTCAACAGGTGCTTGAATGTCAGCAAATGAGGCGGCCAGTCCATCACTGCCAAGTCGATTGACAATGGAATGTTGCCCAACAGGATATTCGCCCACACGCTGGATGGTTCCATAGATGAAACCGTAGACCTCACGTTTGATGGTGACGGGTGAGACATGCACCTCCATACCGGGAACCAGTTGCCGAGCCTCTTCGGACGGCAAGTAGAGGATGGCTTCTAGCGGAACCTGCTCGATACTCTGGCGTTCGACCTTGAGCAATGGTGTTCCCGCCTCCACAATTTGTCCCGTATCGACCTCAATCTCCACAACACGCCCAGAACTGACGCTTTGAATCTCAAAGAAATTTTTCATCTCATCAATTGCGGCATTCCCCGTGTTACTTCGTTGAGATGCCATCGCATCTGCGGATTGATTTACAGAGGGGTTCACGGGGAGGTTGCCACCAGCCCTATCCACTGGCAATCCACTTTGCCTCGCGTTGGGACGCAGATTGGAAATGGTGACCACATTGTCACCTGCACGGACAGCATCACCTGCGGCCACGCGCACAGCATGAATCTGTCCGCTAATTGATGCTTCGATGGTGCGAATGGTATCCACACGCAGGAGGATGCCGCTGCGTGTCATGGTAATCGGGATGGTGGCAAAGATGGACCAGAGTGCAACCAACACAACGAGGATGGTGAGACCAACCAACGCCAGCCAGCCATGTGGGTTGATAACTTGGGGAAGTTGGTCAAGCTCTTCGGGGGATGAGATGCGTTTGAGTGCGTTTTGTCGATAGACTGGTGGTTTATACATTCGTAAGTTTTACCACTGTCCATGTAAATGCGAATCGACACTTTGGCGATCTACATAGGGTGTGCGTTTCCGTCGCTCCTCCATCTCCATCATAACGTCATACGTGCGCATGTCACAAAACAGACGTATCTCTCTCCAAATTCTCGTCCAATAAGATTTTAGCTTCGTGCTCATTTTTCCCTCCAATTAGGCACTAGAACGGCTAGAGCGCCGCCGTGTGTCCGTGCTCGATGCAACGTCATCCGTCGAAGATGAACTACGGCGTGTGCGTGACGATGTTGAGGTTCCCGTGGCCTCGGTTTCGGTCAGCGTATCACTACGTCGTCGCCCACCCGCAATCTCCTCTAGCACATCGGTCGATAGCTCAAGTTCAGTCGGGTCTGGCGGAACCACAATGTATAGCTTGTCAGTCGCTTCTTGCAGAATTTCGATGTCCATCTCAGCGGGCAGTTCATACCCCAATTCATCGGTTAACGTGGCTCTGGGATCGAGGAGCAGACGCGCTCGAAACGTTGGGTCTGTCCAAGTACGCGCAATCACAGTGGAGAGCAATTCAATGCGCGGGCGAACGGCTTCGGCAACGGGTGTCTGCTGGCTCACGACTGCTACACCATGTTCATTGTCTAAACTTGATAACACATCTGCTGGATGCTGGGTTTGGAGTGGGGTAGGTACAGAGCCATTTGTGTGGGCGTGGCTCCCTTTACGCAGAGGGATATCAAGTGCTTGGTCTGCTTCTGCTTTGTCATTGATGATAACCTCTTTCAGTCCCAATTCAGTTCCTGATAAACCACCTGATAACCCACCTGATAAATCACCAGTCTTCATACGTTCATTTTTGGATGTAGAGGCCAACTTGGGACCGATCTTATTCAAAATGTCCATTTTTTCCAACCACCTTTCATTGCGAAAATCCAATCTACTTCCTTCACTATACCAGTGTAACAAAAAATAAACCAGATGAAAAGCAGTCTATATTCTAATTGACAGGATTTTCGAAAGCGGGAAAGCGATGGAACGATGAAGCGGTGGAGCGAAAAAATGGAAAAGCGTTAAAACGGTAAATCACTCCACCGCTCCAACGTTCCGCTGCTCCACCGATCCACCGCTCCACCGTTCCACCGTTCCACCGCTCAAAGCGTCACAACCCCTGCACGCAAAGCCGCCAACACAGCCTGTGTGCGATCATTGCTGTGTAGCTTGCGTAGAATGTTGCTGACGTTGTTTTTTACTGTCCCCTGTGCCAAAAAGAGTGATTGGGCAATCTCCTGGTTGGTCATACCCTGTACCATCAACTGTAAAATCGACAACTCACGTTCGGTCAACTGCTCGAACTGCACACGATCCCCATCACGTTGCAAAGGCGTCCCTTGATGTTTGGGCGATGTTTCTTGCTGATTAAAGGCTAGCAGAATCTTGCTTGCCACACTAGGGTCGAGCCGTGCCTTGCCCTCGACCGCATCACGCACTGCCTGTGCAATCTCTGCGCCGTCGGCATCCTTCAGCAGATAGCCCGTCGCACCTGCGCGAATGGCCTCAAAGACCCAATCATCGCCATCAAAGGTGGTGAGGACCACAACTTTGGGGATGCGCTCTGCCGTTTGTTGGGTGATTCGACGGGTGGCGTGGATGCCATTCATCTTGGGCATTTTCAAGTCCATTAACACGACATCGGGTTGCAATTGTGTTGCCTTTTGCACAGCCTGTATACCATCGGCGGCAACCCCGACAACCTCGATGCCATCGCTGTGACGCAGAATAATCTCCAGTCCCTTACGCACCACTTCCTGATCATCGACAATTAATACACGGATCATTATGATACCTACTTTAGAAACCTAGACAAAGGAAAGTATCGCAGGTTGGCAGCCAGTATCACAGATTGATTATCTGTGATACTGGTTTATCCTTGCCTATCCAATTAAAAACAGATACGGATGAACACGGATAGAAATTTATTAATTGTTGAATTGTTGAATTGTTGAATTGCCAATATAGGTCGGGCATACATCATTAACAATTCAACAATTCACAAATTCAACAATTAATTATTCAGTGTATGTTCGTATCCGTGTTTCCTAACGGGACATTCAGGCATACTTTTGTCCCATGCCCGACCTCATGCATCACCTGCAACACACCGCCAACCATCTCAGCTCGCTCCTTCATGCCCAAAATGCCATAATGTCCATTGGTGTTTCCATATCCTATCTCAAATCCTTGTCCATCATCCACAATCGAGAGTTCAACCTGTGTTTCATCCTGAACCAGAATACAGCGAACATGACGCGCATAGGCATGTTTCTCCACATTGAGCAGGCTCTCGTCGGCGATGCGATAGATGGTTTGGGTGAGCAGGGCTGATTGATGGGCATGGTCCAGATCGGGCGTGATGTCAATTTCCACATCTGTCGCCAGCCCCAGCCGCTCGCCTATATCCGTGACGCGTTGACGCAGTGCCTCGGCCAGCCCAAGCTCGGCCAGCGGTGTGGCGCGCAATGCCTCAATCGCTCGTCGTGACTCCACCAAACCCTCTTTGATCTGCGTCTGGGCCAACTTGAGTTCTTTGCTGGCCGCGTCAGGGTCAATGGCAAGCAGTGTCCCCACCGCCTGTAGCTGAATCGCTGTCCCCGATAATGAATGGGCCAAGGTGTCGTGTAGCTCGCGTGCCAACCGTGTACGCTCACGGCTGGCAGCGACCTCCTCCACCAGCACCGCCTGCTCGGTCAACTGACGATTGGCCTCGTGCAGTTGGCGATTAGCGGATTGCAACTCAGCTTCACGCGCGCGCTGAACTTCGGCTAGCAATGTTGTGGTAAAGGCGAGAATCAACGTGACACCCAGCAGAACAAAGCCACGAATAACATAAAATCGCCATAAGAATGCATCACTGGGCATCCACAATGGGGCCAAAATATAGACCAATCCAGCAATGCCCATGCTGATGCACATGCCCAACCGTCCATATTGCCACCCCGCCAGCACCACTGGGACCATCAAGAACATCATGCCCAACGCATGAACATCATTGATTTGGTTGAGCGTCCATCCAAGCGGTCCCAACAACCCCAATTGTGGGTCAACGCGTGTGGCGTCGATTAGCTCAAGTGCAGGCATTAGTAGTGCAAAGGTGAGGGCAATGCCCAGTTGCATATGTTGGCGGTGTATGGATGAGTCGGATTGTAGGAGTGTGTGTTTACGTCCATCCCAAGCCGCTACCCAATGCATCCAAGGCAACAACCATACAAACAACATCACCGACACGACCATTGCAATATGCCAACGACGATAGTAGAAGCTCTGTGTCAGCATATACGCTGACCCCATGCCCACAAAGACGCCAACGATTTTTAGCCCTGCTGCCACACGAAAGGTGTTAAATAGCATGGCTGGGATGGGGGTTGAGAGCGTCTGTCGAATTTGGCTGGGGTGAAACGGGCTGAGGCACGCCAACATCCACTTGATAGAACGGCTGTGGTAAGACTTGTTTGTCATGAGTTTCAATTGTCTCTATGTGTTGCTTGGGTCCGCCGCCAAGACTATCTATTACCAACTGTAAAAATGGGTTGAGCAACGGCAAACGCATCAACGCGTCCAACAATGCCCAGCCCAAGTTGATATGCTCAACCGCTCGTGCCAATGCCGCCACGCCTGTCGCCCGATACTGTCCATCGCCCGATTCATAGGTCAACCGCGTCAGGCTTTCACCGGAATATGTCTCCGCAGGCAGAATCTCCAACCCAAGCGGCTGTTGTGTTGAGACCCATTGCCCCAACGCCGAACAGGGATCACAACTTGCTGCCACATATAATCGGGCAATTCGTCGTTCCTCCCCTGAGCCGGAGGAGGTTAGGTGGGGGTTGATAGGCCTCCAGCGCGGCCACCAATTATGCACAAATCCTCGATAGGCCACCCACTGTTCACCAAAGCGTATAGGCATCTCATCTTGCTCACTAAACGCGGCAATCCCCAACCCATAGGCCACCGTCATCAAACCCGCCGCTGCCACCCACCCACTGCCAAGCATAATGCCCCAGCCAAGCAGCCCCAATGCGGTCCCCAATTGCATGGGGTTGGCGATATAGGCATAGAGGCCACTTGTCACCAACCGCTTGGGTGGGTCAAAGGGAATCGGCGTCCCCTGACCGCGTACCACAAATTCCTGCACAGCAGATAGCCCGATGATGGCTGGTAGGAGCAAGGTCAACTGTATACGCAGGCTGAGTTGCCAGAGCGGTTTGGCGAGCAAGTTCTGGATGGTTAGGACAAAGCCGCCGCCTGTCTGAGCCAGAATTATGGCTGGCAATAGCAAAAAGGTGAGGGCGATGTAGACCATGCCGATGATGGTCATTCTAGCATAGAGATGACGGTCCAGCCGAATCCATCGAGCGAGGTAGATGGCAGGGAATAGGATGATGATGACGCCAAGCAGTTCACCCCATAGCCATTGCTCGCCCAGTACAAGAACTGGCGATAGCAATGGCATGAAGATGATGTCCAGAAGTAGCAACCCCAAGCAAATCAATGGAATAGAGCCATATTTCTCCAGTTGTGCAGGAATCGTGGCCCATAAGATTACCCAGCCCACAAAGAGGTCAATGGGCATCTGCCAGAGTACGCCACTCTCCACATTAAAATGCCACCAGCCCAGCGTTATCGCCAGCCAGTTGAGCAACGGTAGGCTGACCAATGCATAGCATGATGCCAGCAAGATTGCGCCGAGCTCTCGGTGGACATCCTGCTTGATGGGTTTGCACCATGCCCAGATAAGGAAGGAAAGAATGATGGGGATGTAGAGGCTGAGGGCGCGGGTGAGAAAGGGTGATATGGTGATGGTTTGCATGTTTCACTCCTTATGCTAAGTCATCAGTGGGTCAGTAATCGGTATGTCAGTAATCGGTATGTCGGTGTAAATCCATCGACATATCGATCTACCAAACCACCGACATCTCGCCTACTGTGGAATCGCAACCGTCTCTAGCAAATACTCCGCCGCCAAATGAGCCCCATGCGATTCCAATGGTCCAAAGTACATGGCTGGATCAAGGTCTCGTTGATAGTTCAACGTCCATGTCACTTCTGTTGTGCCGTCCGGCAGTGCTTGCCATGTCACCAATGCCGATTCCCATGTGAGCCATTGGCTGATGGGTGTTGTGTCCTGCACAAAGCCAAAGTGGATACTATTATCAGTGACAGCAGCAATCTCAAGGAGGAGTTCGCCTTTGGTAAAGGTGATATGGCGACGGTTGCCAACTTCAAGTCCTTCTCCGGCTGTGACTGTTGGTGTGGGAAAACCTAGTTGCAGAAATGTCGGCAGTTCTTGGTCAAACACAGGCGTTTGACTGAGACTGCGACGGATATCGTCTGTGGAGACTATGACAATCTGGGTGGCAGACGCTGTTGCCATACGGTCAAACGACAAAAATCCGGTTGTTCCCTCCATGCTGAAAAGCAAGAGTGGAACCAGCATAAAGCGACCGTGCAATCGTTCATTGAACTTGAGAATCAGCAATGCGACCAGATAGAAAAGTGGTGCGGCAATGATAATACAGATCGCACCTTCGCCCATTAAAATGATGCCCAAAAGCAGTATCATGGTCACGCCAAGAAGAGATAGCTTGGCTGCGGATGCTGTGTTTGTGCCAAAGGTGATAATGAGTGCAATCAGT